>CAMEZN010000023.1 GCA_945947845.1 uncultured Mucispirillum sp.
AAAAAATCCTATAATTTTTGCTATGGCTAACCCAGACCCTGAAATTACTCCAGAAGAAGTTAGCAAAATAAGAAATGATGCTATTATGGCAACAGGCAGAAGTGATTACCCTAACCAGATAAATAATGTTATGTGTTTCCCATTTATGTTTAGAGGTGCATTAGATGTTCGCACTACTATTATTAATGAAGAAATGAAAATGGCTGCAGCTTATGCTATTGCAGAACTTGCTCATTCTGCTGTGCCTGATGTGGTAAGCAAAGCATATAATGGTAAAAATTTTACTTTTGGTAAAGAATATATTCTTCCAACACCTTTTGACCCAAGACTTTTAACAGCTGTAAGTATGGCTGTTGCTCGTGCAGCTATGGATACAGGTGTTGCAGAAAAACCAATAAAAGATTTTGATGAATACAGATTAAGTCTTGAAGCAAGAATGAACCCTGCTAAAAAAATGATTTTATCTGCCTATAAACAGGCTAAAAAAAATAAAGGTAATGTTGGTTTTGCATTTGCAGATAAGCCATCTGTTTTATCTGCTGCTGCTAAATTCCAAGAGCTTAAATTAGGAACTGCATGCCTTATTGGTAATACAAAAAAAATACAAAAAACAGCAGAAACATTAAATATTAACCTTAAAAATATGGTTATAATTGACCCAGAAACTTATAAAGATACTGATAAAATTATCCGTAAACATTATGAAAAATACTGGAGAGCTGGTCTTACTCAGCAACAGGCATCTCAAGAAATCAAACATGGGCATTGTAATAGGTTTGCAGGGGCTGTTTTAAATAACGGTGATATAGATGCTTTTGTTGGATATTCTTTAAAAGATTTAGAAACAACATTAGCAGCTATTGCAGATACTATTGACTTACATGAAGATTATTACACTGCATCATCAGCTGTGCTGCTTGCAAATAAACATCAGTCATTTATTATAGCAGACCCTACTCTTTATACAGAACAGGATGAGGAATCTTTATCTGAAATAATTTTACAAACTGCTGATATATGCAAAGTATTAGATATTGAACCAAATATTGCAGTTATTTCTAACGGCAGCTTTGGCAAATCTATTGACAGTGAAGAAATTATGGAAGCTGTTGAGCTTGCAAAACAAGTTAAGCCTAAACTTAAAGTAGAAGGAGACCTTGATTTAGAAACAGCATTAAACCCTGCTCTTGCAAAAGCTTATCCATTTGCAAATGCTGATGGTAATGCAAATGTATTAGTATTTAGCAATGCTCAGGCTGCTGATGCTGCTGTTAAATCATTAACATTATTTGGCGGCTTTAAAGTATGTGCAAAAGTTACTCAGGGCTTTTCTTCGCCAGTTCAGGTTGCTGAAAATAATGCCTCATCTGAGGAAATATTTAATTTAGCAGTTATTGCAGCAGCAGGCATTTAATATTTATATTAAAATATATTGATTAATAAAAAGCCCTTTTTACATAAAAAAAGGGCTTTTGTTATATTAGCTGTAAATACTGCATTATATAAATTACATATTATACCCTATAACTATATACAGGCTTAAAAATGGAGAATTAAATGAAAAAAATCTTAATGATTGCAACAGGCGGCACAATAGCCTGCATGCCTTCTGAAAACGGGCTTGTGCCAAGTATATCAGGAAAAGATATTGTAGAACTTGTGCCTGCATTAAAAAATATATGCACTATTGATACAGCAGAAATCATGAATATAGACAGCTCTAATTTATCACCTGCTCATTACATTAAAATGCTTGATACAATAGAAAAAAATTACAATAATTATGATGGTTTTGTAATAACTCACGGCACAGATACTATGGCTTACTCATCTTCTATGATTTCCTGTGCAATTAATAACCTTAGTAAACCAATAGTATTTACAGGTTCACAGCTTCCAATTAATGCAGAAGGTTCTGATGCAGGTAAAAATATATATGATGCTTTTTTAACAGCATGCAGCGATAAACTTGGGGTTTTTCTTGTATTTAATGGTATTATTCATAAGGGCGACTGCACAAAAAAAATATACAGCGAAGATTTTACAGGTTATTTATCTATTAATAGTGAAAATGCAGGTATATCTGATAATGGAAAAATTATATGGAATATAGTCTCTCAAAAGCCAGCAGGGACAGTTTCTTTTAATAAAAATATTTCTGATAAAGTATTTGTATTAAAAATTATACCTTCATTAAAGCCTGATATTATTGATATACTTGTTAATATGGGTTATCGTGGTATTATTATAGAAGGATATGGAGCAGGTGGAGTGCCAACAGAAGAAAGTGAAAATAATTTTCTGCCTGCCTTAAAAAAAGCAGTAAATAATGGAACAGCAGTAGTTTGTGCTACCCAGTGCCTTTATAACGGAGTGCATTTAGATAAATACCCTATGGGAATATTAGCAGAAAAATATGGTGCAATATCATGCAAAAATATGGTTTTAGAAAAAGCTGTTGCAAAACTTATGCTTGGTTTAGGCAGCAATATGAATATGAAGGAATTAAAAGAATATTTTGAAAATAACTAATATATCCTGCTGTAAGTAAATACAGCAGGATAGTTTTTTTACTGGACTGGTGCTAAACTAAAATAAATTTTTTCAGGTGAAGCCACAACTTCCTGAGAGTTTCCAGTGCCTAATATACCGTTTTTATTATCGCCCCATGTGTATAAGTTATTGTCCCCCGCAAGTGCAATAACTCTGTCGCCTCCTGCCCATACTTTTTTATAGCCTGATGTTACATTTTCTGGATTTGATATTTCATATACTATATTATTAACGCTGTTAGCCTGTTTATTTGACGACAGCTGATTTTTTCTGTTATCGCCCCAGCCATAAAGGATACCATCACTTGACACAGCATAACCTGTTGCTCTGCCTGCTGCAACTTCAACCATATCTTTAAATATTGGTATAACACTGTTTGGGTCTTTTTCCATTGGTGTATTTTCTATTCCATTAAATAATGCTGTTCCTCTGCGAACTGATGTATTACCGTCTTTATTATTAAAGCCTAACTGACCATTTTCATTATTACCCCATACATATACAGCATATTTATCCTGCTTAGTCCATGAAGATTCTGCTGATGTTTCCTTTTTAATGGAAACTACAAAATCATCACCTGCTGCAAGTTTTGCAAAATAATTATTTTGGTAATATGAGCGGTCTGAATAATCACCAGCTAATTTCTCTTCCCCATATGGAGTGAATACAAAACCTGATGCCATATCTGTTTTACTGCCATCTAGATGAGTATCTGGATTTACAGCAGCAGCATCATAACCTGCTCCTGCCCCTTGTATTCTTCCTAACTGCCATTTATCATTTACACCAAAAGAAAATACATTATAATTTGATGTGGCTCTCACAATAGAAAAACCGTTACCTGTTGCAAAAAGTGGCTCCTCCCTTGAATTTGCTGTTGTTAAAAGGTTTGCGTCTGATTGTATTTTATTAGCTGCGCTGTCATTATAACCCCAGTTATAAAGTGATATTTTAGGTGCGTTGCCTTCTAAAAATTCATAACCTGCCACAGACATATCTCCACCTGCTGAAACAAATATTCTGCTATATAAACCTGTTTTTAATGGAGCTATTATAGATACAGTTGTTACATTATCTACTATCTCCGTATTACCTGTTCCAAGCTGACTGTAGCTGTTATCACCGCACGCATATACGTTGCTGTTATCTGTAAATAATGTATGGTTTTTGCCTGCTGCAACAGATGATATTTTAGAAGTGTATGATTTTAAAATTCTAGGCTCTTTTAAATTTAAAATAGATTTTTCTATACATAACTGACCATACGTATTATCGCCATATACAAAAAGCCTTTTCTGGCCAATATCAGAAATAATTGTATGGTTATCACCCATATCTATTTCATAAGACTGAGTATCAGGTATTATAATACTTCCCTTATATTCTACTATGCCGTCAACATTTAATGTAACAATATAAGTGCCTGCTGCATTAAATTCTGCTGTAATTTCCCTGGCTGCTGCATTTGATAAAGTAACACCTTCAATATTCCATAAAAAAGAATTACCTATAATATGACCTGCTGGTTTAAATGAAACTGTGCCTATTTTTGGTGTATCGTGTAATACTGCATTATCTGCAAGTCCTTCACTAATTACTGGCGGGATAACAATGCCACCATTATTTTTACTTTCTTCTGCGCAGCCTGTAAAAAGTAATACTGCCAAAACAGGCAGAAAGATACTTGTAAGTTTTTTCATCAACTTCTCCTTTTAAATTAAAAAAATAATAAAATTTGGTAAACAGCGCTAATCATTAAATAAAATGATTAATATAAAATCTGATAAGAAAATTATGATAGTTATAAGATTTCATAGCCTTCCTCCCGAAGAATATTTTTTTAAGTATACATCGTCTCCTGGCTTAATCTTCAACCTTATTCGCTCCTTCCCATTAAGCTAAACTTGCAGGTGGATATATGCGAACTTGTCAGAAATTACAGTTGCGGGGGGCAGCGGTGGTTTCTCACCACACTTCCGTCTGCATACCTATTTTTATAATGGTATAAATTTTTAAGTTTTTGTCAAGCAGAAAATTTATACTTGATTTATCTTAATTTATATTCTATATTTTTTTTATGTTTGAAAAGGGAATAGAGTGAGATGCTCTAACCGCTCAAGCGACTGTAATCTGGATTAAACCACATTATGCCATTGAGAATTATCTTGAGAAGGCGTGTTTTAAGATGAAAGTAAGTCAGGAGACCTGCAAGCATACAAACCAATTATCCACTTGAGTTATGGAGGACGGTGTGAAAAAATATTTACTTTTATTTATCTTATTTTTTTCTGTTTTTTATTCTAATGCTTTTGCCCAAAAAGATAATAATACACAGGAAATATTTGTTACAGGGCTTTCTGTTCCTGTGTCTCAGTCTAAAGCAGGAATAGGCATAACAACAATTACTCAGGAGCAGATTCAGGCAATTAATCCATCTACTTTTGATGAAATACTGCGCTATGTGCCAGGGCTTGTAATCAGGCAAAATTCATCAGGCAAATTAACATCTTTAAGTATGCGGGGCGGAAACAGCGGCTCTACTATGGTGCTGCTTGACGGAAACCCGTTAAATGATGCTTCAGGTATAAGTAATGATATAGATTTATCATCAATACCTGTTGATAATATAGAAAAAATAGAGGTAGTCAAAGGTCCGCTTAGTGCATCTCTTGGGGCTGCTGCTATGAATGGTGCTATAAATATTATTACTAAAAAAGGCGGAGATAAACCTGTGCAGGCAGCTGCTCAGCTTCAAAGCTCTATTTTAAGCCAGTATTTTACTGGAAATGCCACACTATACGGTTCTAAAAATAGAATAGATTATAGAATTAATGCAGCTTATTTATATGATGAAAATGTATCTTCTGCTGCTTATAAATATGGCAACACTGAAAACGACCCAGATGCTATGGGGCATTTTTCCGCATATATTGGTGCTGCCCCAGTTGATGAATCAAAAACATCATTTTATATAGATTATACAGACAGAACAAGCGATTTAGATAACGGTGGCGGTGCAAATAATGATAACCCTGATTATATGCAGCAGACAAAACGAGTTTCTACTGCATTTAAAACAAGCTATCTTTATAATGATATATGGGAGCCTTCACTTAATATAAACTACACTTATCAGGACAGAATATACGGCTCATCTTCTCAAATCAAAAATGATGAAAATGATATTTTTGACGGCCATTCATTGAATGCAGATTTTCAAAATAATATTTACATCATTGATGAATTTACTTTAACAGCCGGCATAAATTATGAGTTTAACCAAATATATTCAAGAACTGGTATACTTGAAAACAATAAAAATAAAAACAGCTATGCAGGTTACTTACAGGCAATGATTAATCTTTTTGACAGCTGGAATACTGTAATAGCTTTCAGAGGTTTAAAAGTAGATAATACTGATTTTATACCACTATACAGAATCTCATCTGTATACGATATTACCCCTGTTGACTTACAAATAAAAGCAGCTGCCGGAAATGGTGCTATGTCGCCATCACTTTATCAGCTTTACGACCCAGTTTTTGGCAACAGTAGCTTAAAATTACAGGAAAGTTTTGCATATGAAGCTGGATTTACCCATGGTCTTTTAGATAAAATGATAGTATACGGGCTTTCATGGTTTGATAATTACTATAATAATATGATTGCATACGGTTCTTATATTGATGAAAATAATTCCATAAAAACAGGATTTTATAATGAAACAAAAACTCATACCCGCGGTATAGAAGCAGAATTTAAAATAAACCCTGTTAAATATATTAATTTTGGAGCTGCTTATACTTGGCTGCAAACATTTAATATTGACGGCAATCCATTAGCAAGAAGACCAGAACATCAGGTAACTGCATATATTAATATTATTCCAATAAAAGCTCTAAAAATTAATATAGGTTTTATTTATAATGGTGAAAGTGTTGCAACAATTTATGAAAACAGCAGCTTAAATGATGATTATTTTTTATTAAATGCAAATATTTCATACCAAATAAATGATAACATACAAGTTTATATAAAGGGAACAAACCTTACAAATACCCAGTATGAAGAAATATATGGCTATGGCACAAAAGGCATAGAAATATTTGCTGGATTAAAGGCTAAAATTTAATATGAAAACTCTTATTTTCTGTTTTATTATATCTATACTTGTTCATACTGCCTTGTTTATTGATTACAGCAGTAAAAAAAGTAATAAAAACAGCAGCTTAATAGCTAAAAAAAACTTTATTGATGTTGAAATAATTCAGGCATCAGATGGAGTTTTAAATGCAGAAGATAAATCTGGTATTGATAAAATATCCAATACCGTATCAAATAATATTGAAAAAAAAGTGATAAAAAATATTAATAGTATAGATAAAAGCATTAACCCAAATAAACAAAAAAGTGTATTAAAAACAGCAAAAAAAGGAGTTGACGGATACCAGAATACAAAAACATTTTCAGCAGGCTATGCAAGCTATATGCCACAGCCAAAATATCCACTTATTTCAAGGAGAAATAAAGAAGAAGGCAGCATATTTTTTAATATAGAACTAGATGAAAACGGAAAACTTATAACATATAGTATTATAAAATCAAGCGGATATAAAAGACTTGATAAGGAAGCTGAAAAAGCATTAAAAGCTGCCAAGTTTCAACCAGCACTTAAAAATGGCATACCTGTTAAATCTGATTTTGACTTAACAATCACTTTTACACTAAAAGGAAAGCAAGTAAATAATGAATACAATTAAAGAACATATTTTATTTTTTGTTACTCTTATTATACTCCTAATAATTTTTACAGTATACATATATATTTTTTTACAGCAAAATAATGTGCAAAGCTCAAATGCTCTAAGGATAGCAAGCCTTTCACCAAGTATTACTGAATATATTTACGATATAGGACTTGGAGACAGCTTAATAGCAAATACTACATACTGCAACTATCCAGAAGAAGCAAAATATAAAGAAAAAATCGGCTCTTTTAATAACATTAACTATGAACATATTGCTAAATTAAAAATAAATACAGCAGTAATACAGCAGGATATGGAACAGCAGAAAAAAAGACTGCAAAGTATGGGGATACATGTTATTGAAATAAAAAATAATACAATAAATAATATTCTTTTATCTTATGATATACTTGGCAAAGAATTTAATATAAAACATATTACAGATAAACGAAAAAAACAGATAAAAGAAAAAATAGAAAAGATTAAAAAAGCTGTTCCACATAATAAAAATCATACAGCAGTAATTTCTGTTTTTAGAAATTATAAATCAGAGATTTCTACCCTTACAGCAGCAGGTGGAAATAATATATATAATGATATTTTAACCCTGTTAAATATTACAAACCCGCTTAGTAACTTACCGCCCTATACTGAAATCTCAAAAGAAAGCCTTTTAAAAATTAACCCTGACTTTATATTTGATATGTGCCATGGTGAAAATTCTGCTAATGTAATAGACGACTGGCAGAATATACCATTAAATGCTCTAAAACATCATAACATAATTATTTTGACAGATACATATTTAAGCCTGCCGGGGCCGCGGATTGATATGATTATTGAAAAATTTGCAAGTGAATATTATGGTAAAGTATATGATTAAAGCTAATAATATTACATATAAAATAAAAAACAATCTTATTCTAAATAATATAAGTTTTGAAATAAATAAAGGTGATTTTACAGCAATTATTGGACCTAATGGTGCGGGTAAATCTACACTAGCAAATATTCTTGCAGGCATCATTAAACCAAATGAAGGAGAAATCACTATAAATAATAAAAATATCTATAAAATTAGTAAAAAACAAAAAGCAAAAATAATCAGCTATGTGCCACAAAGTTATAATTATAATGTATCTGATTTTACAGCAGAAGAATTTGTTGCAACAGGCATATATCCTTACCTTGACTACTTTGGAACACTAACAAAAGAACATATTGAAAAAGTCCATTACTACATGAACTTAACTAATATCTACCACCTAAAAGATAGACATATCTCTACATTAAGCGGTGGTCAATACCAAAAAGTAAATATAGCAGCAGCACTCGCCCAAGAAGCAGAATTTATCCTGCTTGATGAAATTACATCTTTTTTAGACCAGAAAGCAAAATACGAAATAAATAATCTGCTGCTGCAATTAAATCAGGAAAATAATTATTCTATTATTCAAATATCTCATGACTTAAACTATGCTCTTAATGCCAACTCCTTATTTTTATGTATAAAAAATGGTAAACTATTTGCAAAAGCTTCTGCACTGGAAATGGTAAATAATAATATCTTTACAAGTCTTTTTGATATGGAATTTTTATATATGAAACAAAATAATAAAATTGCAGTGGTTCCAAAATGAATAAAAATATAAAAATAATAATTACTTATCTTATATGCCTAATAGTTCTCTTTACAGCACCATTTATTGGTTCTTATTCTATTAATATAAGCAGTATTTTTAATGTAAATACAACTGATAACTACATATTTTTTCATACACGGCTGCCAAGAGTAACTGCCGGTTTTATTACTGGCGGTATTTTAGCTGTAAGCGGGCTTGTTTTTCAATCTATTTTTAAAAATCCAATTGCAACCCCTTTTACACTTGGAGTAGCAGGCGGGGCTTCACTAGGTGCAGCATTATACATATTTTTTGCTCAATCTGTAACTATTATGGCTTTATTAGGGCAGACTGTCGCTGCCATGGCAGGTGCTTTAATTACTATATTTATAGTATTTTTCTTATCAGCAGTAAAAAGAAAATTAAATAATACAACTTTACTGCTGTCTGGTGTTGCTGTAAATTTTTTTACATCAGCATTAATTATGTTTATGCAGTATTTTGCAGATATTAATCAGTCATATAATATTACTAGATATATGATTGGAAACCTTGCAGTAGTAACAAATGATAATATATTATTAATGCTTCCAGTAAGCTTTGCTGCTTTTTTTATTATATATTTATTTCATAAAGAACTAGATATTCTTTCAATGGGAGAAAATATTGCAGCAGGAAGAGGAGTAAATATAACTTATTCAGTTACTATTTTATATTTTACAGTTTCTCTTGCAATAGCAGCAATAACTGCATCAGCAGGACCAATAGGGTTTATTGGCATGATTATTCCACATATTATCAGGCTGTTTATTTCATATAAAAATAAAATATTAATACCTGTATCATTTATTTTTGGTGGTGCTTTTCTTGTAATGTGTGATACTATTTCAAGAACAATTATTGCACCAGCCGAACTTCCAGTATCAATTATTACATCAATTATTGGTGCACCTTTCTTTATATTTCTGATTTTAAAAACAAATAAATTATAACTTACTACTCAAAATCAATAAGCATATTAATATATGCTTCATATTCCTGCTGTATACACTGCCTGTCCATATAGCATTGTTTTAATCTTTCACTAAACTTTGCTTTCTGGGCTGTTAATGCCCTGCTTTTTTTTGAATTATTTTTAACATTTTTGTATACAAGATAATATTTTTTACTGCTTATTTTATCAAGCATTCTTAAAAGAAAGCTTTCACATATTATTTTATGCTGTGTTTCTATACTATCTTTACAAGTAAAAGATGGGGAAGAAATAAGGCTGTTAATAACTTTATTTCTCATAAGTGTGTGCTGCCAGAGAGTATCCCCTTTTAAAGTCATATCTAATGTGTTTAACTCTATTTCAGCATAGTATGGAGTATTAATATATTTAGGATTATAAAAATTTACTTTAAATATTTTTTTATCTTGTAAATTCTGCACACTTAATATAAATGTCTGCTTATCAAAAGGAAGAATATAAAAATTATCAAGTTTATTTTTTTTGCCATTTTGATAATCCCATATAGTCCAATAATGATTTATATTACTGCCATTCATATCAAGCCTGAAATGATTATCTGTAATAATATCCATATACTCTGCATTTATATAGTCAACATAATATTTTGTAATATTATAACCTGTATATATTTCCCTGCTGCTTATAATTGTATAGAAATCAGCATTAAAAATATCAAAAAGCCCATTTTTAAATACCAGCTTATTATAGTAGCCGTTTTCTAATATCTTAATAAACTCATCAGTAATAGACGGATTATCCTGCATATTTGCAATATATGAAAACAGCTTGTGCCGTTTTAGCCTTTCTTCCCCTTTTATCTCTGGAAAATCTTCACCGCCAAGTCTGAGCCATTCTCTAAATATTTTCCGTAACTTATCAAGTTCGTAAAGCCCATCACTATAAATATATGAAAGTCCTGCTGCTAAATATACAAGGCTTGTTTTATCATGCCCCGGCACA
>CAMEZN010000024.1 GCA_945947845.1 uncultured Mucispirillum sp.
AATCCCCAACGTGCCATCATCCGTTCTAATGATAACCTCATCACATATGTTATTGAGAAAATCATACATTAATATATCATTGTTACTTCTGCCGCCATAATAAAGAGTAACTTTTGTTCCCATATCTTTTAATTTTTTAGCAGCATTAATCATTGGAGCAAGCCCTATACCACCAGCAATTAATGCAACATTTGCATCTTTTTCAAACCTAAAAAAGTTACCAATAGGACCAGTTACTAAAAAATTATTACCCGGAAGTGCTTCTGATAATACTTTTGTTCCTCTTCCTGTTATCATATAAAGACATGTAAAAGTTTCACTTGAAGTAATATCGCATATCGCAAACGGTCTTTTTAAAAGAGTATCTGTAAGATAAACATTATCACTGTGTGGAGAAATCATAAAAAAACGGCCAGCATTTTTTTCTTTTGCTATTTCTGGGCATTTAAGTTCTAAATATCCAAACTTATCGCTTAAGATTGTGTTTTTAACAACTGTTGCTTTCATAATCTAACCTTTAATATAAATTTTCTTTATAATACTATAAATTTATTTATATTGCTACAAAAATTATCCGATTCCAAAATATGATGTAGAATCTTTATACATTTCTTTTAATCTATTATAAATTATATAATTTTTTTTCATAGATAAATCAGAATCTTCTTCAAGTATTTCTGCTACATCATTTTTTACCTGCTGTATTATTTTCACATCTTTTATAATATCTGCAAAATATAAATCAGGCATACCAGACTGTTTTGTTCCAAAAAAATCACCCTGACCTCTAAGTTCTAAATCTGCTTCTGCTAATTTAAATCCATCTTGATATTCAAGCATAGCCTTTATCCGTTTTTCTCCATACTCACTGATTTTATCAGAAGCAATTAATAAACAATATGACTGCATATCATTCCTGCCTACTCTGCCGCGAAGCTGATGAAGTTGAGAAAGACCAAACCTTTCTGCATTTTCAATTAAAATAACAGTTGCTTGTGGCACATCAACCCCTACTTCTATAACAGTAGTAGATACTAATATATCCATATCTCCATATTTAAAGTCATGTAATAACTGCCTTTTTTCATCAGGTTTCATTTTTCCGTGTAAAAGACCAACATTTTTACTGCTGAAATATTTTTTTACTTCTTCATAACTTTGTGTAGCTGCTTTTAATTCCAGTTTATCGCTTTCGTCTATAAGTGGGTATATAAAATATGCTTTTTTATTATCATTAAGGATTTCTTCTACAAAATCAAAAGCTTTGTTCAGTTGTGATGATTTATATGCTTTTGTTATACATGGAATTCTGCCCGGCGGCATTTCATCAATAACACTTACATCTAAATCACCATATAATGTCATTGCAAGTGTTCTTGGTATTGGGGTTGCTGTCATTAATAATATATCTGGATTATATCCTTTATCTATTAATATCTTACGTTGATGCACTCCAAAACGGTGCTGTTCATCTGCAATTATAAAACCAAGTTTTTTGAATTCTACATCTTCTTCTATTAGAGCATGAGTTCCTATTATTATATCAATTTCACCAGCTAATAATCTTTCTTTTATTATGTCTTTATTTTTTTTAGTAACAGAACCAGTTAATAAACATACACTTATATTTAATTTGCTGAAAAACTTTTCTGCATTGTTATAATGCTGCTCTGCAAGCACTTCTGTTGGTGCAAGTATAACTGCCTGATAACCATTATGGACAGCAACTGATGCTGAAATAAATGCAATAATAGTCTTTCCACTTCCAACATCACCTTGAATAAGCCTGTTCATCTGTTTATTTCTGACCATATCATTAAATATATCAATAAGAACTTTTTTCTGACCTTTTGTAAGTTTAAAAGGCATTACTTCATTTATTTTTTCAAGATATTCTTTATCTATACTATATTTAATACCAATACCATTTGTATATGTTTTACGTTTCAGCTGCATTACAAGTTGTAAATAAAAAAGCTCTTCATATATAAATCTAACATAAGCTGGGTGTTTTCTGCTAATAATAGCTTCAACATTTTCTTTTGTTTCTGGGAAATGGATTGTTTTCACTGCATCTTTTATATCAGGAAAATTATATTTATCTAAAATATATTCTGGCAAAGTTTCGCTAATATAATTTAAACCTTTTTCTAAGGCAGTTTTTACTGATTTTCTATATACTGCAATGCTTAAACCTGCTGGAACAGTATATATAGAACGAATATGACCTATATCTTCCTTATTGATTATTTCAGGGTGAAACACAGCGGGCATATTTTCGTATTTTGTGATTGTGCCATACATATAATATAAAGAACCAGTATGTAACAGTGATGATGGATAATTTGCATTAAAATTTACCCATAAACATGAAAAATAACCATTATTTCCTTTAAATACAGCTTTAAAGAGAGACTTACCTTAATGTGTCCTAATAATTTTACTGCCTTCATATTTTCCTGCAAGAATTGTTTTTTCATCATGAATCTCTGGAATCAGCACTTCATATCTGTAAGGAAAAGAAAATATTACATCTTTTATTGTAAAAATTTTAAGACGATTAAACCCAGCCTGAGTTTTCTCTCCAATACCCGGTAAATCTATAATAGGTTTATTGATAAAAGAAAAAGCTGCCTGTGGATTGTTATTTTCAGGCAACTTATTATCTTTACTATTCAAATAAATATCCAAAAAATATATATTATGCTAGGCTGTCTAATGCCATTTGTTCTTGAATAGAGAAAACTTTAAAAATATCAAGAATAATAACCATACATTTAGATGTTCTAGCAACACCACTGATATAGTTATCAATTGTTGGTGAAGTGCCCGGAGCCTTATCTATTGCATCAACTTCTATTCTAATAACTTCTTCTACTTTATCAACTATTAAGCCAATCCGTCTGTTTTGAATACATACAACAACAATACGAGTAGATTCATTATTTTCACTAACTTTTACATTTAATTTTTTTCGTAAATCAACTATTGGAATTACTCTGCCACGCATATTGATAATGCCTTCAACAAATATTGGAGCCCGTGGAACAGGTGTAATTTCAACCATACGAATAATTTCTTCAACAGCCATTATGTCTATACCATAGTGCTCTTGTGCAAGCATAAAACCTACGAACTGTCTTAACTCTGCCATATAATCCTCTTTTTAGTAATTGATATTTTACTCTATAATATATTTTTAAATATTTCAATAGTATTTATAATATGATTTACAACTTTTTTGAAGGAACAATAAAATTAATTGCATTTTCTTTTATCATTATATATGTAGAATTATTTTGCAATTCTGTATATTCTCCATCAAGCTGGCAAAAAGAAGCACCATTTAATTTAATATTTTCAGCACAAATATGTGTGCCGTTAAAACCAAACCAAAAAAATAAAGGTGCAAATGCTTTAAAAAGCGATAATCTGCCGTTTTTTTCTACCAAAAAACAATTAATTTTTCCTTCCTGAATTTGCCCTAACTTATATGTTCCTGCATATGAAGCGGAAATAGCAAATACTCCATGATAAAACCCATATCTTTTACCATTTACATAAACATACATTCTGCTATATTTATCTGAAAAAAAAGCAGGAATACCTTGCAATATATGAACAAGAGTTTTTAAAAGTTTAAACCGGACACCTTTATATTCTACTTTTTTAACAACATGAGCATCAAAACCAAAACCAGCCATAAGAAGAAAAATTTTATTATCAATATAACCAACAGGTATTTTTTTTATATTATTTAAATCTATTTTTTTTGCTGCAATTATAGGATTTACTGATATTCCATATTCTTTACAAAAAACATTTTTAGTTCCAAATGGCAGAACATAAAAAAGCTTATCCGTATCGACTACCCCTTTTGCAACTTCATTAACAAGCCCATCTCCGCCAGCAGCAATTATCACCTGTGATAAACTATGTTTTGCTATATATTCTCCATGACCTCTATATTCTGTTAAAGCTAGTTCAACTTTATCTGCTTTTTCTTTTAAAATATCCATTATTTTATGCAGTAATGGCTTAATAATTTTATACTTCCCACTAGCAGGGTTTGCTATAATTAATATATCAGCCATTTTATACACCTTTAATATAACTATACAAATACACTGCTGTCTGCTCCAATTAATTTAGATACAGCATTTATTGCTGGAGACAAATCTTTTGAATAATCATTTACATATAATTTTATATGAGAACCCATTACATCATTATCCATATCCTGTGCATACTGCTTACAAAAAGATAATGCTTCATCTTTATGATTGTATGCATATTCTATACTTCTTTTTATTGTATCATTTATCATATCAGCTAAATGAATATATTTTTTATGAAGTGCAATAAAACCTAATGGTATAGGAAGATTATACTGCTCTTCCCATTCTACTCCTAAATCTGTTACTTTTATAAGATTATATTTGTTATAAGTAAATCTGCCTTCATGAATTACAAGACCGCCATCTACCTCTCCATTTTTTAAAGCAGGCATAATTTTATCAAACCGTATAACTTTTATATTTTCTGCACATTCTGGATAAAATCTTTTTAATACCATGAAAGCAGTAGTATTTTCACCCGGAACTGCCATAATTTTATGTTTTAATTCTTCCATAGTTGTATAATTTTTTGATAATACTAATGGACCGCAGCCAAAACCAAGAGCACCACCACTTTTTAATATTTTATAGTTTTCTTGGATTAGTGGAAATACTCCAAACGAAACTTTAACAATATCTTGTTGT
This sequence comes from uncultured Mucispirillum sp., assembly GCA_945947845.1. GTDB lineage: Bacteria > Chrysiogenota > Deferribacteres > Deferribacterales > Mucispirillaceae > Mucispirillum. The sequence continues at coordinate 4,764 of CAMEZN010000024.1, forward strand.
TCTTTTAATGCCATATTATTGCATAATTGAATATCTTCCATAGATAATTCAATATCAAATGGAACATCTATATCTTTACGAATTAGTGCACCAAAAATAAAAGTATCATTTGGACATGTTGATATAGCGAGCCTTAATTTATCCATAAAATTCACCTTTTTTAATATACTAAGCTGTCAAAAAAATCATCATTTTCTTTTATTTTCTTTTTGTCCTGTTTTTTATTCTCTTTTTTATTACTATCTTTCTGCTGTATAGTATTTATTTGTTGTTCTGGTTCAGCTGTTTTTTGTTCATTATTTTCTATAACATTATCATTTGTTATAGTATTGTTTTCTTTTACATCATTATTTTCTTTTACCTGATTTGATTTAGTTTTTTTATACTCTTGATATACTGGCTCATTTTCAGGTTCTTTTAAAGCCTGCTGTTGTTCTTTTTTAGCTTTTTTTTCTTTTTCAATATTATTTGCTAATTTACCAAGTTCTGACGGCTTAAACCTTATACCAGCCCCTACCATATACATTCTGTTTGTATAGCCTATAATATCTTCAACACCAGCCTGTATAAACATACCTTTGTAAAAATGCCATCTAATTAAAGCTCTTGTATATACATCTAAACTGTTTGCATAAACATTAAAATCATATGCTTCTAATGAAATAGCTAAATCTTTATTTTTTAAAGGATAAATATCTGCTGCTAAACCTAAGGTATTATCAAATATACCAAATCTTAAACCAAAAATATTATAAAAAATATGGCTGTATTGTAGTGATATTGCCAATTCTGAATTTTTTATTTTATTACCATAAATATCATATTCTGGACTGTTTGGATTAATAATTGGTATATTTGATACTCCTATTAAGTAGAAATTTTTAGGGTCAGTATAAAATGAAGCCTGAGCATAGCCTCTGCCAGTATTAACAGTTTTTGCATCAAATAAATAATCTGCCCCTATTGTTGTATAAAGACTCATTCTATCTTCTTGATTTTCTGTTTCATCACCAAAAAAAGAAGAAACACCACTTACTACTTTTTTGATATCATTTTTTGTCTGGTTATCGTTAATAAGCATACCCAGAGTGCCATTACCTTGATTTATATCATTTGTAATTTTTTCTATTTCGTCCATTGTAGAATTGACTTTATCAGTGATTTCTTTTAAGTTCTTTAAACTGCCATCTATATTATCATGATTATTTATAATCAGTTTATCAACAGATGCAGTAAAATCTTTCAATGTTTGGCTTATTTCTGTAATATTATTTATAGAAGTATTTAGATTTTTTTCATTTTTTTCTATAAGTGTTTCAATCATATCTGTCATATTTTTAGCATTTGTAATAACATCTTGAATATTCTGCTCATTAGATGAAACAATATTTTTAACACTATCTGTTATATCTTTTAAGTTTGCTATACTATTCTGCAAAGCATCTTTTGATTTATCTGTTGTTACAACTTCATTAAAAGTTTTTAAAAGAACAGTCATTTCTGCTGCTACATCATTAAGTTTTGCCATAACTGCATCTAAGTTTGCAGTTGACTGCCTGCCATCATATTCATAATTATTTTGTAATGGTACTTGTGATTTTAAATTAGGGTCTATTTCTAATTCTACAAACTTTTGTCCTACAAAACCAGACTGTTTTACATTAAAACGAACATTATCTGGAATTTCAAATTCATGATAAATATTAACACGAGTTAATATTTGATTATCTTTCATCATAACATCTTTAACTTCACCTACTTTTAAACCCTTATACATAATAGGTGTGCCGCTTTGTATACCTGTTGCATCATTTAAGCGGAAATATACTGTTTTTCCATCTTTTGAATTTAATTCTAAATTACCAAAAACCGCAGCAGTTATTGCTACCATAAAAAAACCAATTATAACAAAAATACCAACTTTCGTTTCTACATTCATTTAAGTATCTCTTCCTGTATATAAAAAATATTAATAAACTTTTATAGGCCCATCTTTTGAGCCTGAAAAAAACTGTTTTACATAAGGGTTATCTGTTGTTTTAAAATAGTCTGGTGTTCCGTATTGGATAATTCTGCCATTATAAAGCATACCAATATAATCAGCATTCTTTAAAACACTTGGAATATCATGAGATATAACAACTGATGTAATATTTAACTCTTTTTGGGTAGTATATATTAAATCATCAACAATATCTGTCATGATAGGGTCAAGCCCTGTTGTTGGTTCATCATACATTATTATATCAGGTGAAAGAGCAATTGCCCTTGCAAGCCCAACCCGTTTTCTCATACCACCAGAAAGCTCTGATGGATATTTATGGTTAACATCTTTTAAACCAACTAATTTTAATTTTTCAGTAACTATTTCATGTAATTCATCATTTGAAAGTTTCCTATGCTCCCTTAATGGAAATGCTACATTATCAAATATAGTCATAGAATCAAAAAGAGCAGCATTTTGGAAAAGCATGCCAAACTTATAGCGGACTTTTAATAATTGTTTTTTGTTAGCCGTTGTAATATCAAAACCATCTACAAAGATTTTACCACTATCTGGTTTAATAAGCCCCATAAGTTGTTTTAAAAGCACACTTTTTCCAGTGCCTGATGGACCTATTATATATGTAATAGCTCCTTTTTTAATTTCTAAGTTTATACCATTATGCACTTTTGATGAGCCAAATGATTTACATAAATTTTCAACTTTAATCATAGTATTAATACCGATGTTAAAATATAATCAAACATACAAACAAGAACACTTGATTCTACAACTGATACATTTGTAGCCTTACCAACCCCTTCTGCACCTGTTGAAGCATTAAATCCATTATAGCAGCTTACTATTACAACAATTATACCAAATACAAATGATTTTATAAGACTGTCTATAATATCATTTAAATTAGTATAAAGCACCATATTTTCAAAGTAAATACTGCTGCTAACCCCCATCATACTTACAATAACAACATATCCACCAATTATTCCAAAAATAATACAAATCGCATTTAGAAGCGGCATAGAAAACATACCAGCAAGCATTCTAGGAACTGCTAAATAATGGACAGGGTCTACTGCCATTGCATCAAGAGCATCTATCTGTTCAGTTACTTTCATTGTGCCAAGCTCAGCAGTCATTGCTGAACCTGCACGAGCAGCAACCATAATTCCTGTTAATACTGGACCAAGCTCTAATATCATAGCCATAGCAATAAGTCCGCTTGTCATTTCACCAGCACCAAAATTATTAAGCCCTTTATAAGATTGAAGACTAAAAACCATGCCTGTAAATATACCTGTTAACATTATAATAGGTATAGATTTATATCCTATAAACTCTATTTGTTTAATGAATAAGCCTATCCTAAAAGGTGGTTTAAAAATTCCTTTTGTAGTTTCATAAAATAATATAGACATTTTACCTGCCATATGCACAATGTCTAATACCATTTTACCTATAAATTCAAAAAATTTCAAAATATCCTTCTTTATGTTTATATACTCTTGGCACTCTGTCTGAAATGCCGCATAATATTTCATAATCTATTGTATCTGCCCATTGACCTAATGTAGATGCTGTTATATCATCACCCATTATCTGCACTTTTTGTCCTATGCAGTTTTCACCAAGTTCTGTAACATCTATCATTGTCATATCCATACAAACATTCCCTATTACTGGGCATTTTTTACTTCCAGCAAGCACATATCCTTTATTTGAGAAAGAACGTCTATATCCATCTGCATAGCCTATTGGTATAACACCTATTAACATATCCTTATCTGCAAAAAATGTTCTACCATATCCAACAGATTCACCTTTTTTAAGAAATTTTACATGTGCTATTTCACTCCAAAGGCTCATTACTGGTTGTAAATCTTTTAACACATTTGTAGATTCATATCCATATAAAAATAAGCCCGGCCTTGTATATGTCCACCTGTTTTCAAAATTAGCAATACCAGATGAATTTAAAAAACTTGTAGCAAATGTATAATCTTTATTTATTTCTAAAAATTTATCAAACCTTTCTGTTTGTATATGAGCATAGCTGTTATCGCAGTCTGATGTAGCAAGATGACTGATTGCAAAATCTACATGGATATTTTTATACTGCTTTAATAATTCTGAAAGCTGCATTTCATAAGAAAACCCAAGCCTGCTCATGCCTGTATCAATTTCAAGTGCAACATGTGCTTCTATTCCTAACTCTTTGGCAGATTTAGAAATTATTTCTGCATATCTGTAATCAAAAACAGGCAGTGTAAGTGAAGACTCTAATGCTTCTTTAACAAAAGAATCACTTACATATCCAAGCACCACAATTTTTGTGTCATTAGAAGATAATACTTTTCTAAGCTCTATACCTTCTATCATTGTAGCAACAGCAAAATTTCTAACATTTTTTTCTTCATAGGCATATTTTGCTAAAACTTTTGCTCCATGTCCATAAGCATCTGCTTTTACTACTGCAATAATATCTGACTTTGATAAATTCCTAGCAATATCTATATTATTGCCAAACCTTTCCATATCAATAACTGCATAAGTTGGGCGAGGTATAATGCCCATATTATCTAAACTATTTATTTTCATTTTCTATTCCTGCTGCAAAAAGCAGATAATGTCTAATAAACTGTTCTAATTCTCCGTCCATTACTGCATCTACATTACCTGTTTCATATCTAGTTCGTAAATCTTTTACCATTTTATAAGGGTGCATTACATAAGAGCGGATTTGATTACCCCAGCCAATATCTGTTTTGCTGTCTTCCATTTTTTCCTTAGCTTCACTTCTTTTTTCCATTTCATATTCATATAGTTTAGCTTTTAAAATTTTCATAGCAGAAGCTTTATTTTTATGCTGGCTTCTTTCATTCTGACATGCAACCACAATACCAGTTGGAATATGTGTTATCCTGACAGCAGAATCTGTTGTATTAATATGCTGTCCGCCTGCTCCACCTGCTCTGTAAGTATCTATTCGTAAATCTGATTCATTTATTTCAATTTCTAAATCATCATCTATTTCTGGAAGCACAAAAACAGAAGCAAATGATGTGTGCCGTCTGTTTTGTGAATCAAATGGTGATATACGAACAAGTCTATGAACTCCACTTTCTCCTTTTAAATAACCAAAGCCATATTCGCCTATTATGTTAAATGTAATAGATTTTATACCTGCTTCATCACCATCTAACTGGTCTAATATTTCTAGTTTAAACCCATTTTTCTCTGCCCATCTGGAATACATTCTAAAAAGCATAGATGCCCAGTCATCTGCTTCTGTGCCGCCAGCCCCTGAATGTATTGTTACAATAGCATTATTAATATCATGCTGGTCAGATAAAATAAGTTTTAATTCAAAATCTACTATTTGCTTTTTATAAAGAGAAAAAGTATCTATTATATCTTTTTCAATAGAAGTTTCTCCTTCTTTATAAAGTTCAATAAGCACATCACAATCTTCTTTTGTCTGCAAAAGATTTCTATATGACTCTAAAAACTTTTTAATAGCAGACTGTTCCTTTAAAAGATGTTTTGATTCTTTCTTTGACCAAAAATCTTTATCAGTAATAGACATATTTTCTATATCATCTACTTTTTTTTGCAATACATCTTCTTTTACTGCTGGTGCAAAACTCTTAACTTTACTATTTAATTCATCTATCTCTTGAAGTATTTCTTCTAACATATTGTCCTTTCTTTGTTTTTATTTTATAGTTCAATTATTACTGCTGTTTCATCACAGTCTGGATATTTAGGGCATTTTAAGCATTCAGTCCATATTTTTTTTGGAAGACTATCTAAATCAGTTACTTTAAAACCACAGCTTTCAAAAAATTCCTGTCTAT
>CAMEZN010000025.1 GCA_945947845.1 uncultured Mucispirillum sp.
AGGACTCATAAGCGTTTAATCGATATATTTGAGTATAACCCTCAAACAATCGATGCACTTAAGAATCTTGAGCTATCTGCGGGCATAGACGTAGAGATTAAACTCTAATAAAGGCAGGAATAAATGGCAAAGGGAATTATCGGTAAAAAAATCGGAATGACACAAGTATTTTCTGATAACGGGGCGGTTATTCCGGTTACGGTTGTACAAGCAGGCCCATGTGTCGTTGTACAGAAAAAAACCGTTGAATCTGATGGCTATAATGCTATACAAATCGGGTTCGAAGAGATACTCTCAGAAAAGAAAGTTAATAAACCTATGGCTGGACATTTCAAAAAAGCAGATGTTAAGCCAATGAAATATCTTCGTGAAGTTCGTGTTGATGCTATTGATGACTACAATGTAGGCCAAACAATCAGCACAGAAATCTTTGCAGAAGGCGACTTAGTTGATATCCAAGGCGTAACAATAGGTAAAGGTTTCGCTGGTGGTATGAAACGCTGGAACTTAGCAGGTGGCCCTGGCGGTCACGGTTCAGGCTTTCACCGTAGACTTGGTTCTATAGGTATGAGAGAATGGCCTGCAGAAGTAAACAAAGGTAAAAAAATGGCTGGTCACTTAGGTGTGGAAACTGTTACAACTCAAAGATTAAAAGTTGTAAAAGTTATGCCTGAAAAAAATGTTATACTTGTTCAAGGCTCTGTTCCGGGTCATAAAAACGGTATAGTATACATTAAAGAAACAGCTAAACCAAAAAGATAGTTTATTACATAAGCTATACATATCAAGCCTCTCATATATCTATGGGAGGCTTTTTTATTATTAAAATTTTACTAAAATCTTAAACTAAATTTAGAGCATAATGTTAATATATTTTAATAAAATTGTATCAATAAGTTAAATTGATGAGCATATTATGGCAGACATTTAAAAAATATAATTGTAATGCTTATAGATAGTAATATATTTTAAAAAATATTATCTGGTTATATGATTATGATTATTTATTAAATATTATATTTATTTTATATGTATAATAAATGATTAAAACTAATATATAGTAGTTAGAAAATATAATGAAATAAAGATAGTAAGATAATAAATTTAAATTAAATTAAAATAAAATAAAATAAAATAAAAGTATTGTATGATAAAAAGAGTTAACTATCTCGTAAAAAAAGCAGGTTTTATTAACCTGCAAAAATAGTCTTAAAATAAGAATATGAGTTACAAACTCATAATAATGTATCATTATTTTTTTAATAAAATTGAGTATAAAAAATTATTAAATAAACATTTTATACCTCCATATATTTAATTATAATAATAATGTAATAATATAACTTAATTATGTCAATATTAAATGTTGAAAATATCTTTGATAAAATGCTGTAATAATATGTAGTAGTTTTCTTATATATATAAAGGCTTCCATAAAGATTTTTTTATCAGCTATTTAAAGTATGTTTTAAATTAATTTAAACCAATATAGAAACCAAGCAACCGATACAATAAGCAAACAAACTGTAACTATATTTTATTAATATTCTTCATCATATTCTTCATATTCTTCATTTTCTCTTTCAATTAAAGATTCTTCAAATAATGTATACCATAATGGCTCATTATTTTCTAACCCTGAATTTAAAAAGATGTTAGACATATATTCAACATTTGAAGTATCCCAGTTACTAATATCCTGATTAAAAGATGATGCACCTTCAAACATAGAAGTCATATCTGTCACATTTGATACATTCCAGCTGCTTATATCTTCATTAAATGTATCATTATTCATAAACCATCTTCTCATTGTAGTAATATTTGATACTTCCCAGTTACCTATTCCATCAAAAGAATTTAAGTTTATTGATTCTCCTAGGTCAAAAGCATAATGAGTATCAATATTAAAAGCAGATACAAAATATATTTCTTTCATATAAAAATAATCAAGCAGCGGAGTGTATACAATATCATCACCTATAACTCTTACTTTTTCATTTTTAAATAAAAGAATAGTGCCATTATTTATATTCCATAAAGGTTTATTATTTTCCATAGCAGACCCTGTAAAAATATCTCTGTATAACACATTATCTCCTAAATTCCAGTTAGAAATATTTTGATTAAAACTTTCTGCATTTTGAAACATACCATGAATAATTTTAATACTGTAAAGCTTCCATTTATTTAATGGCTGGTTAAAACTTTTTGCACCAGCAAACATATTTGTCATATCTTCTACTTTTTCAACATTCCACTTATTTAATGGATTATTAAACTTTAAAGCATGAGCAAACATACCGTGCATAGTTATAACATTTTCAGTATTCCATGAATTTATATTCTGATTAAAGTTTTCTGCACATGCAAACATTGCAGACATATCAAGACAGTTTTTTGTTTCCCATTTATTAAGTTTCTGGTTAAAAGATTTTGCATTAAAAAACATACCCCGCATATCCATTACTTTTTTTGTATTCCAGTTGTTAATATTTTGGTTAAATTGTTCTGCACCTGAAAAAGCAGCAGTCATCACAGTAATATTTTCAGTATTCCATTTATTTAGTGGCTGATTAAAAGATTTTGCATTTTCAAAAGCAGATTGAAGGCTGTTTACATTCTGAATATCCCATGTATTGATATTTTGATTAAAACTTTCTGCACCTGAAAAAATAAATGCCATATTAGTAACATTTTCAGTATTCCACTTATCAAGTGGCTGATTGAAAACTTTTGCATTTTTAAATAAAGCATTCATATCGGTGATACTGCCTGTATCCCAGTTATTAATATTCTGATTAAAGCTTTTAGCACCATTAAACATTTCAGCAATATAAGTTACATTGTTTATTTTCCACTTATCAAGTGGCTGGTTGAAAACTTTTGCATTTTTAAATAAAGAATTCATATTAATAATTTTACTTGTATCCCAGTTATTAATATTTTGATTAAAGCTTTCAGCACCATTAAACATTTCAGAAATATCTGTTACATTATTTATTTTCCACTTATCAAGTGGCTGGTTAAATACTTTTGCATTTTTAAATAAAGCATTCATATTAGTAATTTTACTTGTATCCCAGCTATTAATATTTTGGTTAAAGTTTTCAGCACCATTAAACATATTATCCATAATTTTTACATTAGAAGTATTCCAGAAGCTTATATTACCATTAAATAAGAAAGCTCCTTGAAACATTTTACCCATATTTTCCACACTAGAAGTATTCCATTTACCTATATCAGAATTAAAATTTACAGCATATCTAAACATATTTGCCATATTATTAACTTTGGAAGTATCCCAGTTGCTTAAATCTGCATTAAAAGAAGAAGCGCCTTCAAACATAGATAACATATTTTCTACATTAGCAACATTCCATTTACCTATATCACTGTTAAATAATTTTGCCCCAAAGAACATTTTTTTCATATTTTCAACTTTTGATGTATCCCACAAATTAATATCCTGCTGAAATGACTGTGCACCATAAAACATTTCACTCATATATTTTACATTAGAAGTATTCCAGTTATTAAGACAGGCATCAAATGAAGCTGCATTTTTAAACATTGCTTCCATGGTAACCACACTAGAAGTATCCCATGTGCTGATATCCTGATTAAAATCAGAAACATTTTCAAACATTCTAGACATATCAATTACATTAGATGTATTCCAGTGTTCAATGTTTGGTATTTTCCCAGTATATCCAGAAAACATTTCAGACATATTATATACATATGATGTATCCCATAATTCTATACCGCTTAGGTCTTTTCTGTTAGTCATTCCATCTTTAAATAGACGAATTAAAATATCAACATTGATAATATCAATATCTCCTAGATAAATATCTTCATTATTAATTAATTCTTCCAGCTCTTCTCTATTTTGCGGAGTATATTTTATGTCCGGGTCATTATCAAAAAACCAAGCAGGAGTTTTATGTTCAATTGGTGTTCCTTCAAACATATTGTGCATAAACTTTACATGAGATGTATCCCATGTTTCAATACCATCAAAGTTCTGCCTTTTAATATCTTTAAAGATATAAGCAAGGTTTGATATTCTGCTTATATTTATTAATGCAAGATTAATGTTTTCATTTTTTAAAAGAGCTCTTAATTCAGCTCTGTTTTTTGGAAAGAACATTTTACCTTTTTTAAAATCATGGAAAATTTCAATATTATTTATGATATCATCATCAGATACATTTACATCATCTAGTTTTGGTTTATTATTATATAATTGTTCTTTTATGTTTGCTTTTTGAGCTGTTCCTATTTGATAGACTTTTTCTGGATATGTGTTTTCTAAAATTAAATCATTTTGATTTGTGAGGTTTTGCTCTTTATTTTCCTGTATGTTTTTATTATCTGGTATATTTATTTCATTTGTATTGCTTTTAGTGCAGCCAGCAATAAATAAAAAAGATATAAAGATAGTAATTAAAATAATTTTATTCATATAGGCACCTTACAAAAAAATAATTATTGCATCATATATGATTACTGTAATTTTAACAATTAATTTTTATATATTATTAAATTAAAAAAATAAATAAACTGGCAGAAAATCTGCCAGCTCAATAATTTAAAATAAGTTTTTTATAAAGCCTTTTGTAAAGCTTGATGATAAATCTGATACAATACCTTTTTGGTCTGTGCCATAACTGTATCCTAATAATTTTATTTGGTCATTTTTCTACTGGATAATCCTTATTATCAGTAATATTTACGATACCACCTGCATAAGTAGCAAAGACAGCATTTTTACCTTGATATTCAACATTAAAAAGCCTTGTAAAATTTTTATCATTAAAAGTATTTACAGCTTTATATACTGGTGAACCTTGAAAGGTATTAGTATCTTCATTATAAATAACCCCTGAAATACTGCAAGCCTGATTATCTTTAATATATTCACCGCTTATTGTATTACACATACCACCTATTGGTTTATAAAGTTTAACTATACTGTTTTTTGAATGATGAGATGATTTTTTCATAAATAGTATCCATTATATCTTTTAAGCTGATATATGCTGTTATTGTTAAGAGCAGTTTTGATTATTAAAGATGAAAGCTGCATAAGTTCATTTTTTTCATTTTCCATATTAAATTCTAACCTTGAAAGAGCTCTTATCACAGCATTATTATAAAGATATTCTATGTATGCAGCTGGAAGATTTATATTATCTTTAATGCCATACCTTTCAAACTCTTTAATATAATATATCTCTGCATTTGTGCATGGAAGAATAATATTATTATTAAGAATATAGTATCCATAAGATAAGTCAGTTATATCTTTCAATGGAATTTCATTTTTATGGTTTGTTATTTTATATATTTTAAGCATATCTTCTGGAACAGGGCAAATTGAAGCAGCAGAAAGAAGATATGTTATATTAAACTGCACATTGTTAGAAAGCAGCAGTATTTCAAGCATAGATAATCCTTCATAAATATATGATACAAGTTCATCATCTTGAAATTCAAAGGCTGTTTGGTCATTTATTTTTATACGGATTCTATCAATTAGATTTTGCATATTTGTCATATTTTAGCTCCTTTAAGTAATCTATCAGCTATAATATATTTTATAAAAACTTATATGTCCGTTTTGTCCGAAAAGTCATAAAATCAAAAATATATGGTTATAATAAATAGATGAAAGTATTTTTTAAAATAATTAAATAGTTGCTTTTAACTGCATATCTATGGTAGAGTATAAAAATTATAATTATATAAAGGTAAATAGATGAAAAGCCGTGTAATAAAAGTTGGCAGTGTATTGATTGGTGGTGGTAATCCTATTTTATTGCAGTCTATGACAAACACTGATACAAGAGATATTGAAGCTACTGTTCAGCAAATATTAGACCTTGAAAATGCAGGCTGTGAGATAATAAGATGTGCTGTGCCTGATGAAAAAGCTGCTTATGCACTAAAAGAGATAAAAGATAAAATACATATACCATTAATTGCAGATATCCATTTTGATTATAAACTGGCAGTTAAATCAGTAGAATCAGGTGCTGACTGTATCAGAATAAACCCGGGCAATCTTGGCGGGTTTGAAAGGCTTAAAATAGTAACTGATGCAGTAAAATCAGCTGGTGCAGCTATAAGAGTGGGTATAAACTCTGGCTCACTGGAAAAAGATATTCTTGCAAGTCAAGGTGTAACAGCACATGCTATTGTAGAATCAGCTTTAAGAAATATAAGATATTTATATGATTTAAATTTTGAAAATTTTAAGGTGTCATTAAAATCAAGTTCTGTTCCAATGACTATTCAGGCATATAAACTTTTTGCAGAACAAGATAATTCACCACTTCATGTTGGTGTTACAGAAGCAGGCACAATTTTTTCTGGCACGATTAAATCCGCTGTTGGAATAGGTTCAATATTATCATGTGGGATAGGAGATACATTAAGGGTATCTTTAACAGGAGACCCTGTTGATGAAGTAAAAACTGGCTGGCAGATATTATCATCACTTGATTTAAGAAGAAGGGGTCCTGAAATTATATCATGCCCTACATGCGGCAGAACAGAAATCAATTTAATTGATTTAGCAAATAAAGTAGAAAATATGCTGCAATATTCAAAATCATTTGTAACTGTTGCTGTAATGGGCTGTGCTGTAAATGGCCCGGGTGAAGCAAGGGAAGCTGATTACGGCATAGCTGGCGGGAAAGGTCAGGGGCTTATTTTTAAAAAAGGTGAGATTTTAAAAAAAGTTAATGAAGATATATTATTAAAAGAGTTTGAAAATATTTTAAAAGAAGATGGAATAATATAAGATAATGAAAAAATTATATATAATAGTTAGTATATTAATAACATGTTTTATAATAAGTGCATGTCAGCCTAAAACTGTTAAAAACAAGTATAAATCAGTTATAATGAGTTCAAATGAGATTATAGATGATTTGGTAAAATCCATTGGCTCTAACTTTATAGAGACAAGTATTGCTATGAGAAAAGGTAATGACCCTCACTCATATACTGCTACGGAAAAAGATATTATAAGAATTACTGATTCATCACTTATTATATATAACGGCGGCAGTTTAGAAGGCAGGCTTGAATGGGCATTAAGTAAGATAGGTAATATTACTCCTGCAATATCAATTATTGACTGCCTGCCAAAAGATAAAATTATATACGATAAAGATAAAAATGATGGTAAAGATACAATTAATCCGCATTTTTGGCATGACCCTTCTTTATGGAAGATTGCTGCCCATTTTATAGCAGATAACCTTGCATCAATGAATGATGTTAACCAGCAGATTTATTTTCAAAATGAAGAAGTTCTTTTATATATTTTAGAAAGATTAAATAATTATATAAAAGAGCAGGTTAAAAAAATACCTGTTGAAAATAGAGTTATTGTTACAGAACATGATGCTTTTGCATATTTTGGCAGAGCTTATGGTTTTGAAACATATTTTTTACAGGGTGCCAGCACATCAAGTGAGATATCATCAGCAGATATTAATAATCTTGCAGATATATTAATAGAAAAAAATGTTACAACCCTGTTTTTAGAAGCTACACTGCCAGATAAAAATTTAAGGCTTTTACAGTCTACATTAAAGGCAAGGGGACATTTTGTGAAAATAGGCGGCACACTTTATTCTGATACTCTTGGGTATAATAATAATTATGAAGCAATGATGCGGCATAATATTGATACAATAGTAAGTGCATTATCATCAAAATAAATAGAGAAGTGGAAAAAAATATGCTTAGAACTTATTCATCAAAAGAACATTTAGAGCAGCTGAATATTGCTGTCAAAATAGAAAATTTAACTGTGGAATATAATGGCAGGCCAACTCTTTTTAATATTAATTTAGATATTCCAAGTGGTGTATTAATGGCAGTGCTTGGACCTAATAATTCAGGTAAAACAACACTATTAAAAACTATTGCAGGTATTAATAAGCCATCAACAGGTAATGTATATATATATTCAAGACCTACTCATGCTTTGAAAAATGATATTGCCTATGTTCCAGAAAGAAATTCTGTTAACTGGGATTTTCCTATAAGTGTTTATGACTTAGTTCTTATGGGTTCTTATAATAGGTTAAAAAGAGCAGTATCACCGGGGGCAAAAGACAGAATTTCTGCAAAAGAAGCCCTTGAAAGAATGGGGCTTGATACAATAAGTAAAAAAAGTATATGTGATTTATCAAGGGGCGAAAAGCACAGGGCATTAATTGCAAGAGCTTTGGTGCAGGATGCAAGGATTTATATAATGGACGAACCTATGATTGCAGCCGATGAAGAAAGTATTAATATTATTATTGATGTGTTGCAGGAATTAAGGCATAAAAAGAAAACTGTTATAGTTTCCCATTATGATTTTGTAACAATTCCTCGTTATTTTGATATGGTATCCCTTTTAAATGTTCGTCTTATTGCAAGCGGAACAACAGAAGATGTTTTAACAGAAGAAAATTTTGAAAAAGCATATGGAATGTCTGCTGGAATGATAAAAAATATCCGTTTATATATGGAAGAAAGCCATGCTAGAAATAAGTAATTCCTTTCTTTTTCAAACTATGCTAAAAAGTGCTGTTTTACTTGGGCTTAGTGCTGGTATGCTTGGTGTTTTTATTTCATATCAAAGAAGAAGTATAGAAATAAATGCACTTTCAGCTGGTTCATTTGTAGGCACTTTGCTTTTATTTCTTTTATCAAGCCTAGGTGTATCAATCAGCCCGTATATTTTTAGTCAGGTTGATAAGCATATATATTCATTTACTGGTTCAATTTTAGGTATTTTATTAATGATAACTATATTAAATATACTTTATAAAACAAGCAGGCTTCACCCGCATATTATACAGAGCCTTATGACAGCAGTTCTGCTTGGGGTAGGTATTACACTAGTTACAAGTATAAGACAGGCAGGTGGTGCATTAGATTCTGGAATAGATGTATATTTATTTGGTGAAACAACATCTTTAACTGATGAAGAATTTTATTTTTTAAGAATAATCACTTTAACAGTAGTTGGGTTACTGCTTTTATTTTTCAGGCGGATTCGTGTTGTTATTTTTAATATAGATATAGCAAGAACTTCTCACTTTCATACTATGTTTTATGTGCATTTAATTAATATTTTTGTAGTATGTCTTGTTGCTTTATCTGTCAAATTAATGGGAGTATTTTTAGCTGTAACAATATTTTTAATTCCAGCAGTAACAGCAAGGTTATGGAGTAACAGTCTTTTTACAATAACACTGCTTTCTGGTCTTTTTGGTGCAGCAGGTGGTGGCATAGGTGCAGTGATAGCGGGCAATATTAGTCATGTTTCTTCCGGCATATCTATTACAGTAGTGCTTTCATTAATGTTTTTTATATCACTTTTAGTTGCACCTTATAAAGGGCTGCTTGGTGTATGGCTTAGGGGGAGAAAATAGTTATGTTTTCCATAGAATTTGAGATTATTATAGTAATTATACTTTCTGCCATTACATGCTCTATACCGGGTGCTTTTTTAGTAATGCGGAAAAATTATTATGCAGCAGACACAACAAACCGTTCATCAATGCTTGGTATTGCAGTTGCATTAATTTTTTCATCTTATTTATCTTCGCCTCTTGTTATTATTTTAGGTTCAATTACAGCAGGTTTTGCTATGATTTTAATAAAAAAATTAAAAGATTTTACATCTTTCAGGGCAAAAGGGCTTTCTATTATTGTATCTTCTGCTTTTTTATGCTTTGGTATTCTTATAGCTTCTAACATATCTTTTAATAATACAGCTAATTTTGATTTATCAATCATATATCTTGGTGAAACAGCTTTTACATATTTTAACAGATTAAGGGTTTGTGGAGTAGATATTGGTTCTTATGCTCTTTATGCTATTTCTCTTGTTTTAATTATTAATATTGTAATAATAACAGTTTTTTATAAAGAATTTAAAATAGATGGAGTGGATAAAAATTATGCTGCATCAATACAAATGAAAGAAAGCACAATTGATTATCTGCTTTTAATAATGACATCTTTAAGTGTTTCAGTATCTTTTCAAACAGCAGGTATATTTATGACTTCTGCATTTATTTTAGGCCCTGCTGCTACTGCACTTTTTTATACTAAACGGCTTTCTACATTAGCATTTGTTTCTGTATTTATTTCATCAGTTGCCTGCCTTGCAGGTTTCGGAATAGCATGGTCAAATGAAGTATCCATTTCTGGAACAATAGTTTCATTTCTTGGTATTTTATTTATTGTTTCAGTGATTTTTTCACCAGAAGAAGGTATTTTGAAAAAACATTTTGATAGCCTGACAGCTCAAAAAAAACTTGAAGAATATATAATTATGGATATATTAAATGCAGCAGACAGCGGTTTAAATGCAAAAAATATTAATGAAGTAATTGCTTCTTCATTAAAATGGAAGTTAATGAAAGTATCATATATAGTAAATAAATTAAAAGCAGAAAATAAAATAGAGATAGTTCA
>CAMEZN010000026.1 GCA_945947845.1 uncultured Mucispirillum sp.
TTTTTCTTTAATCCGCTTAAAAATAGCCGCTGCCTGCTCACATGTTTTGCCAGCACCAAATATAACTTCTGGATAGCCCTGCCTGTTTTGCCTGTCATGGTCTATTTTAGCAAAGCCTATATCTTCATAACCTTTATTATTCATACAATATACATATATTGTATTATAAAAAAAGGCAACAAGATATTTAAAAAAATATTTTCTTACATTTTATAAAAATACTTTTATTATTTGTAAAAATATGATAGTATAAAAATCTCATCAAACATAACTAATGGAGTGCCACAAAATCATGGAGCAAAAGGAAAAAAAGACTAAAATCCTTGTTGTTGATGATGACCCAGTTATTCGTGGTCTTATTAAGTCTATCTTCATGAACAGTGATTTTGATATTAATGAAGCTGACAGTGGAGAAATGGCTCTTGAAATCCTGCCAAACATTATGCCTGATATTATTTTACTTGATATTATAATGAGCGGTATGGACGGCTTTGAAGTATTACAAGCAATTAGAAATGATGAAAAATTAAAATATATTCGCATTATTCTGCTTTCATCTAAAAGTGATATTAATGAAAGGTTAAAAGGCTATGGGCTTGGAACCGATGATTATATGACAAAGCCTTTCGTTGGAAATGAACTGCTTGCAAAAGTAAATGTATTTGCTAAATTAAAACATTCCGAAGAACGAAACTTATCCTTAACAGAACTTGTAGATAGTGAAATAAAAAAACGAATGGAAAAAGAAAAATATATTCAAGACCAAGAAAGGCTTATTTCTATGAGTGATATGATTATCTCTATTGCTCACTATTGGAGACAGCCTTTAAATGCTCTTGGTATTACTGTACAGGATATTTATGATGCTTATACCCATAATGAGCTGACAGAAGATTATCTAAAAGAAAGTGTTGACCAGTCTATGCGGCATATTACTTTTATGTCTAATATAATTGATTCTTTCCAAAGCATTATTGATGCAGAAAATGATAATGTTTCTGAAACTATACATATACCAGCCTTGCTTCGTGAAGCATTAGTTTCTATTAAAGATATGCTTGACCTTGCAAATGTGAAATGCACTATTAACGGGATAGATTATTTAAAATATGCTGATATTTCTACCATTGATTTAATAGTGGAATCAGAACCTGCTGCATTAAGGCAGATTATTACTAAAATAGTTATTACTGTTAATCATCTTATCCAAAACTATCAAAAAATGTGTGTTGATAGTAAATTTCAAGGACTTATTAAAATAAAATTATACACTACATCTGATAAAATAATACTTCAAGTTCAGGGAAATGGTATACAGTTAAATGATAATGAAATATCTCATTTCTTTGAGCCTTACTATGCTCTTGGAGAAAACAGATTTTCTAATGAAGGGTTAGGGCTCTTTTTTACAAAAATGCTTGTTGAACAGCACTGTAATGGTGAACTATTTATTAAAAAAGAAAATGATTTAAGTATTTTCCAGTTAGAACTTCCATATACATCACCAAGTATGCAGACAATGTAATTTTTAAGATATTAAAGCAAAGTAAGCCCCCAGCAAATCACTGGGGGTAATTTTTATAGTTTTCTTATATATATTTCTTTTCGTATTCAACAACTTCCACATCTAACCTATCCATTACTTCCTGTGGAAGAAGCCTTACTCCAAATGGATACACCACATTATTTTCCTTATAAGCATGCCTTTGAAGTAAATCACAATATGACAAAGCATAGCACAAAATATCAAGCTTATTTTCATCTGAATTATTTGCTTCATAAGCTGCAACAGCCTTTTCAAGAGATGAAACATAATATCTTGCAGAATCATGCTCTATAAGCATACCATATTTTATAAGATTTTCAGCTTTCACACCAATATGTTCAACCATTGCTTTAAATAAAAGCTCTTCTTCTTTCTGATGATGCCTTTCATCTGCATATGTTTTGATAAAATTAACTGCCTTATAAAATTCAGCTGTATCTATTTTATCATATTTTACAAAATCAAGGCACATATTGCGAAGCTTATCAACAAACTTTAATATTTCTTCATGCTCATGGGTTAAAATTTCTATTATTTTACTCATTCTTATACTTCCATAATCCTAAATGTATTTTCAGAAAGCCTTGTATAATCAATATTAAAACTGCCAGCAAAAAAACCTTGGAGCCATTTATCTCTTAAAGATAAAAATACCTGACTGCTTATACCAGCCTTTTCATAAAACGGAGCATGCACCTGCATATTTATGCTCCAAACGATTTCTGAACCATCATTACTGTCAACAGTAATACCGCCATCACAAGGCATACCATCAAGCAGGCACATATTTACTGCATTAAAAAGTTGTTCTGTAACAATAATATCTGCATATTCAAGCCTTGCAGCTGCTCCATTTGAATAAAATATTTCTGAAATTTTATCTATAAGAGAACTATCTTTTTCTAAAATGAGTTTTAGGGCAAAAGCCATTCTGCTTTCAGCTATGCTTACCTGATTATTAAGCCAGTTATGGATAGCCTTTTCATCAATAACAGTTTCAAGTGGTGCTGTTTCATTTTCACCGCAGTTCTCTTTTAAAATTGCAGTTAAATCTTTCACCCAGTTATTTTCATCACTTGATTTTATTATATCATTTAATAATTCATTCTGCCTTTGTATCTTATTATAAAGCATAAAATGGACCGGCCCTAAAAAAGCACTCATTCAAAACCCCTTATTTATTTAATTTGTTTAATACTTCATCAACGGATACATTATGAACATCACAAGCATCTTGCAGCGATTCCGCCTGAGAAGCAGGACAGCCTAAGCACATCATACCCATTTCTTTAAAAACAGCTTCTGCTGCCGGAGATATTTTTAATATATCACTGATAATCATATCTTTTGTTATTTTATTGTTTTTTTTTATATCTTCACCAAAAAACATTTTAATATCTTCATCTACTGATGATATACCACCAATACCAAAATTTTCAACAAGAACTTTTACAACATTTGGTGATAAAAATGCAGGTAAAGTAGGACCTAAATGAATATTTTTTACACCTAAATGAAGCAAAGCAAGCAGAACTATTGCAGCTTTTTGCTCATACCATGCAATATTATATACAATAGGAAGTTTATTTATATCATCAAGATTAAATACTTCTTTTAATTTTAATGCAATAACAGCTAATGAATAAGAATCATTACACTGCCCTGCATCTAAAACTCTTGGAATACCACCAATATTTCCAAGATTTAATTTATTATACCTGTATTTTGCACAACCTGCTGTTAAGATAATTGTATCCTGCGGTAATTTTTCAGCAAACTCAGTGTAATAAGAACGGCTTTTCTGCCTTCCATCACAGCCAGCCATAACAACAAACTTTTTAACGGCTCCACTTTTCACAGCATCTACAACCTTATCTGCTAATGCCATAACTTGATTATGAGCAAACCCGCCAATAATCTTACCTGTTTCAATCTCTTTTGGGCTTTCACATTTTTTTGCATGCTCTATAATTATGCTGAAATCTTTCTCTTCACCAATTTTACCTGCAATATGAGTGCAGCCTGCAAAACCAACAGCACCTGTTGTATAAACTCTATTTTTATAACTTTCTTTTGGCGGCACAAGACAGTTAGTAGTTAAAAGTATTGGTCCATTAAAGTTTTCAAAATCTTCTTTTTGGTTATGCCATGCTGAACCATAGTTGCCTGCAAAATGGCTGTATTTTTTAAAAGCTGGGTAATAATGGGCAGGCAGCATTTCTGAATGTGTATATACATCAACACCTGTGCCTTCTGTCTGTTTTAAAAGCATTTCTAAATCTCTTAAATCATGACCTGAAATCAATATGGCAGGATTTTTCCTAACACCAAGGTTCACTTCTGTAATCTCAGGGTTACCATAAGCTTTTGTATTTGCTCCATCAAGCAGTGCCATAACATCAACACCATATTTGCCAGTTTCCAAAGTTAATGCTATTAATTCATCTGCTGATTTTTCTCCTAATGTATCAGCAAGGGCAGATTGTAAAAATATATCAATATCTTCATTTTCTGCTAAAAGCACATTAGCATGGTGAAGATAAGCAGCTAATCCTTTTAAACCAAAAGTAATTAATGCTTTTAAACTTCTAATATCTTCATTTTCTATTGACAGAAAACCTGTTGATTTAGCTGCTTCTTCATAATTTGCCCTAGTTGTTTCATACTTTGCACTTTCACTTAATAATGATACATCTTTTAATTGGGAAATTAATTCTTTTTTAATTTTAAAAGTATTTTCAATACTGTTTTTTATTGCCTCATCATCAAAATTAGCATTTGTAATAGTAATAAATAAATTTTCGCTTACAAGATGATTGATTTCTTTTGATATTTTAATGCCTTCCTTCCTTGCTGCTCTTAAAACCTCTGAAAGAGATTTTGTTGCAAAAACAAGTAAATCCTGCAAGTTAGATGTTACATTTGTTTTACCGCACACACCATTAATAGTGCAGCCTTTATTTCCAGCTGTTTCCTGACACTGATAGCAGAACATTTTTGTTTCCATGTAATCCTCCATAACCATATAAGACTATTTTTGTCTTTTATAAGGATACAATAATTTTTTAGATAAAAAAATGATATAAATCAAGAAATGAAAAAAAGATGGGGAAAAATCCCCTTTATAATAATATAATGTTATTTACCTGTAATATAATCATCATTAGCAAGACTGTCTACAAGGCTTTCTACTTTATCAAGAGCTGCATATATGGCAGCATTATCTTGTATGGAAAATTCTTCCTGAGCAAGCTCTGTATTATCCATCATTATTTTTAATTCTTCCACTGAACGCTGTAATGATAATAAATTCCCCTGTGCTTTTGCCATAAGCTCAACTGCATCTAAAAGTGTATCAAATTCATCTGATTCTAAAATAGTATAAGCATCTGTAATAGTATCTTTTGTATCCATAATATATACTCCCAAATAAAAACATTGATACTATTTCACAAGCAAATTTAATGCCACAATATTATTGTTCTTTAAAAATCAAACTACTGATAATATCAACAGCATCTTCTATACAGCCATCACAACTTCTTAATATTTTGCCTGTGCCAACACCTTTAATATCTTTACAATACATAGAGCCTGCTTTTTTTATAAATTCATTATTAATCTGTGATACAAGCCTGTATGTTTTTGATTTTGTGCGGATTTCTGCATCTTTTCCACCACTGTTGTATAATCCTGCAATAATCACTGCTGCTGATAATGCACCACAGCTTCCTTGCAGGTTTCCCATACCAGCACCAAAACCTTCACCTATTTTAAATAAAATATTTTCATCAATATTTAGTTTATCTGCAAAAGCTATACAAACAGACTGGCAGCAGTTATTGCCTTGGCTGTGTAATTCTAATGCTTTTTCTTTTATTTTATCCATAAGTTTATTCTCTTGTTATTTTTAAAAATATCGTTTTTTATAACATTATCAAAAATTTTTTTCAATAAAAAAAGCCTGTAAACTTACTTTACAGGCTTTCATATATATAACTTTAATAGTTATTTTACAGAATGAGCATCACTGCCGTCCCATTGAGTAATTGCATCGCTTTCTATTTCAGGAATATCTCCCTTTATATATACAGGTATTTTTTCCTGATTCCACTGGTTAAGATAATGATTTAATAATGCAACTACTGGTTTATAAAGCATTACAAGCACAATAATATTAATTAATGCCATAAAGCCCATTAGAAAATCTCCCAAATTCCATATTGTAGTAAGGTCTGCAATAGAGCCGCCTAAAACAAGAAGTAATGTCATAAGCACTACTATATAATATGCTTCTTTGTTATCTTTTATTGCTGTTACACCTGTTTGAATGTAGAAAAAATTACCTAATATTGAGCTAAATGCAAATAAAACAACACAAAGAGTAATAAATAATGAACCAAAATTGCCAAAATGAGTATACATTGCATACTGCATTAAATTAATACCATGAACTGTTTCTATTTTACCCATAGCATCAGGAGAAAGTAAAAGAATAAAACCAGAAACAGAACAGATGATTAATGTATCAGTAAATACTGAAAACATTTGTATAAAACCCTGACGGGCTGGGTGAGTTGTTGTGGCAGCAGCTGCTGCATGAGGAGCACCACCCATACCAGCTTCATTTGAAAAAAGCCCCCTTCTTAAACCTGTTGCCATTGTCTTGCCTATTGCACCGCCAAATGCTGCTTCTGGCATAAATGCCTGAGTAAAAATCACATAAAACATATGCGGAACCATTGTTATGTTCATTATCACAACTACAATACCAAATAAAATAAAAGGTATAGCCATAACAGGCACTATATATGTGCAGGCTTTAATAACTGCTGTTCTGCCCGGCGATAATAATATAAATGCTACTATAATAGATAATATAATACCTGTAATACCCGGATTTAGATTATAAGAACTTAAAGCACCTGCAATTGTGTTTGCCTGCACACCATTAAATGCTGTATATGTTAATATCATAATTGCGGCAAAAACAACTGATAATACAGGATATTTTAACCTACTACGGATATAGAAAGATGCACCGCCAACATATTGACCAAGAGAATTTTTTTCCTTATAAAGCTGTGCCAGAGTTGCTTCTGCAAATGCTAATGCTGAGCCAAATAATGCCATTACCCACATCCAAAATAATGCACCCGGCCCGCCAACAGATATTGCTACCATAATACCTGCCATATTGCCTGTGCCAACACGGCTTGCTGTGCTTATTGCATAACTTGCAAAACCTGATGTGCCACCACCATGATGTTTTGCAAATAGTAAACTGCCTGCATGAAATACATACTTAAATTGTGAGCCTTTAAGTAATATTGTAAAAAATACTGCTACAACAATGAATACATAAAATACTATATTTGAAAAAAGTATTTCTGTGCCTGTTTTAAGGAACTTATCAATGTATGCTATTAACGTTGTCTGTGCTTCCATCTTTCCTCCAATTCAAATAATACAATAGAATATATAATTTTTTATCATTTTGTCAAACAAAATCGGCAAAAAATAAAATATAAATTAATTTTTTAAGGATTATTTTTATCTTTTTTTAACAAATTAAGCATGTGTATCAAAGGATAAAACATACTGGATAATTTTATAAAGAATAAATGCCTTGTATCTTTAAAAATTAAGTCTATAAGAAAAAAGGAAAAAAATGCTGAAATTACTAATGATAAGCTGAACCCTTTTAAATAATATAAACTTCCTAATATATAATTTAATGCTGTAATCAAAATTAATGACAATGCACTTCTTAGTAATAAATGTTTTAGTTTATTTTCAAGTATAAAGCATTTACTAGATATAATATAAAAGGATATAAACGGCACAGCCCATATTGTTATAGATAATACAATACTTGATTCAATATATTTTTCTCCATAAAGAAGTTTTATAATAAAGGGTGAAAGTAATGCTGCTAATAATGCCATTAAAATAAAAGGAATTGTTGTAACATAAAAAAGAGTTTTTACTCGTTTATTATATTCAGCTTCACTTATTTGCTTTGCTTTTACTACTGCTGGGAAAAATGCTGTCATTAATACTGCTGGCACCATATACCATATCTCTGTAAGCCTTATTGCAGCACTATATAAACCTGATGAATAATCAGAATAAAGACTGCTGATGATAATAACTGTAATTTTTTGATAAAAAGTATAAAAAAGCACTGCTGAAAATAAAGGCACTGCATTTTTTAACATATATTTTATATAAGATATATCTATGTGCCAGCCTGAAATTGTATAATTTTTATACTTATACATTATAATGACTGTAAGATAAAGCACAGCATAATCAATAAAAACAGCAAAGGCAAAATATGTTACTGGTGCATGAAATATTATAAGAAAAACCTTTAATACTGATGATAATGTATAGCTTATCATTCTAGCAAGTGATGTATACTTTGCCTGTGCATTTATTAAAAAAATACAAGAAAATACTGAAAACGGCTGAAATAAAACTGCACTTACAATTATTAATAAAGAATAGAGTTTTTCACCATTATAATTGATTATACTGTATATAATTACAGCAATATAAACAGCAAAAGCCGCAGCAAACTTTATAAAAAGTGCTGAACCTTGGATAATGCCTTGTTTTTCTGTATTCTGCATCATATCTTTCATAATAATATCATCAATCCCAAGTGATACAATAATAACAGAAACAGCATATACAGCAGTAGCAAATGCAATAATACCATACATTTCAGGGCCTAAATATCTGGCAACAGCAATACCTACTATAAGTGATGCAGTAAGAGAAAATATATAATCCCCCATCTGCCACGAAAAATTAGACAAATATTTTCTTAATCCATCACTTGATAACCCAGATTGTAATGATATAAAATTAAGTATCTTTTTAATATTACACCTAAAAAATTAATATTTTTTACTAATTTAACATTTTATTCTATTGAAAAGCAAGCTAATATATGATAATCTAAAATATTGATGAAAAAAAGAGGTGAATTATGAGCAGGCAGATTCCGTTTGCAGATTTAAAATCACAATATAATGCTTATAAAACAGAATTAGATAAAGCAGTTCTTGATGTTATGAGTTCATCTATGTATATAATGGGCCCAGAAGTTGAAAAATTAGAAAAGAATTTAGCAGCTTATGTGGGAGCTCGTCATGCACTAAGTGTTTCTTCTGGCACAGATGCTCTTTTACTTGCACTTATGGCTTATGGAATAAAAGCAGGTGATGAAGTCATTACTACACCATTTACTTTTATTGCAACGGCAGAAGTTATTGCATTAGTTGGTGCAAAACCAGTATTTGCTGATATTGATGAAACTACATATAATCTTGATGTAGAAAAAGTTAAACCGCTTATCAATGAAAAAACAAAAGCAATTATTCCAGTTTCATTATACGGTCTTCCTGCTGATATGGATAAATTTGCAGAACTTGTCAAAGGAACTAATATTAAATTAATAGAAGATGCCTGCCAAAGTTTTGGTGCAACAGATAAAGGTAAATACAGCTGTAACTATAACAGTTTAGGCTGCACAAGTTTTTTCCCTTCTAAACCACTTGGCTGCTATGGGGACGGTGGAGCAGTATTTACTAACGATGATAAAGAAGCTGAAATGCTTGCAAACCTTAGAAATCACGGGCAGATAGCTAGATACAAACATAAGTATATCGGTATTAACGGCAGGCTTGATGCTATGCAGGCAGCTGTTCTTAATGTAAAACTTGCACACTTTAAAGAAGAGATTGCAGAAAGAATAAAAATTGGTAATGATTACACTGCAAAAATCAAGGCTGCTTATAAAGGCGATGCTTCTGATATTATTACACCATATATACCAGAAGGTAAAGTCAGTGTATATGCACAGTATTCTGTTCGTGTAAAAAACAGAGAAGAAGTAGCTAAAAAACTTAATGAACAAGGTATTCCTACTGCTATCCACTACCCTATACCTTTACATATGCAGGAATGCTATGCAGGCTGTGGCTTTAAAGAAGGGGATTTACCAATAAGCGAAAAAGTTTCAAAAGAAATTATGAGCCTTCCTATGAGTGCATTTTTAAAAGCTGATGACCAAGACTATATTGTTGAAGCATTATGTAAAGCTGTTCAGGAAACTAAATAATTACATTAATAAAATTTTATATATGGGCAGGTAAAATTATACCTGCTCTTTTTTTATGTCTGAATAGTCTATATAACATAAAATTTTATTTTTTATGCTTTTAAATAAGCATTTATCATTAAATTATAGTTTCTCAACTAATATTTTATGATATAATCAACATTTTTTAGATAATATTTATCTAAAATGTCTAGCTTTAATAAAATTTTAACTAATTTATACATATAAATATATAAATACACTTTACATTTCATACTGGATACAGTATAATTTAACAACAGCATATTACAAAAGGTTTATTTTATTTGTTTTATTAAAAAAAATTTAAATAATAAAAATTATAATATTTTGTAACCTTTTTTAAATACTGCTGCACTATAAGATAAAAAGTTAAATTATTGAAGGGGGCTTTATGAGATTAACTTATCTTATCATTTTTTCTTTATTTGCAGTTATGTTGACAGGCTGTGCTGACTGCGAAAGTGATTATGACTTGGTTGGAGTGCCAATATAATCCAAGCACTGAATTTTATAATACTAATCAAGGCTTTGTAGTGCAGTGCAATAATGGGCAGTATATGTTTGATTTACAGCAGACTATTCGTGCACACTATCCTATGGAATCATATAAAGATAAAGATGATAAATTTGAAAAATGCAATAACTTCTGGGTATTTGATTT
>CAMEZN010000027.1 GCA_945947845.1 uncultured Mucispirillum sp.
GCTTAGCTATGTGGAAATATTAAGCGGTAATATGGAAATAGTGGAGTTATTAAATAAAATACAGTCTATGCTTGCAGCAAAATAATTAAAAATAATCTTCTATGCTGCTGTCTTTTCTATAACTTTTTATATCTTTTATATTCCTGTCTTTTATTTTATCTTTTGTCTCATTAATACTGCCTGTAAGTAAAGGCGATTTTTTATTATGAAGTTTAAAGTTTTTGTATGCTGTATCTTTATTTATATTAGCATAGCAGTATAAACAATTATGTATACATGTATTATATTCGCCTATATCTATACATTTTATACAGCCGCATTGAGTCCGCTGGTTATCTTTTGGTGCTGTTATTTTATAGCCTGTGATTTTTTCAATTAGTTCATCATCAATACATTTTCCATGGTGTATACCAAAGTGTTCTAAATCAATCTGTTCTGCACAGCTTTCAATTTTAAGGTTATAATTTTTGGCAGTATCTGCAAAATATTCTGCCATTATACACATTTCTTCTGCTGAAATTTCCTTAATATTTAACTGCTTTATATTTTTAGATATTTTCTTATAATCATCAAGAAAGCTGAATACAATCTTTTTAGTATAAGGTGCCAGCAAATCACAAAGCCTTGCAAAAGCTTTTTTATGAAAATCTATAGTGTAGTTATCACTTAATATTACAGGGTCATATCGCAGTATTACTTTTTCACTGCCTATTTTTTCAGACAATTTTTTAAATGTTTCTACAATTTCTTTTTTATCCTGCACTTTTTCTTCTAAATCTTTTTTATATGGAGTAATAGTATATTGAAAATAATATTTATATCCAAGTTCGTCTATTTCATCTAAATATTTGTGAATTGGTTTAGAATTTTTAGTCCAGAATACAATAGCATCAACATTTTCTGGGGATAAAGGTATGCGGGAAATACTGTGAATATTAAAAGGGTTACGGACAAGTACATACTTCTGCCTTAACCTTTCCATAAACCATTCAGCATAAAATGCAGGAATATCTGTCCTGCGGGAAACACTTAGTATCATAGGCACTCCATATATTTTATTATTTTACTATACATAAACATTGTCTTTTATCATAAATACAAGTATCTGTACAATTATGATTCTTTAATTGTTTTTGTATATTATTAAATATTTCTCCATTTTTTAGGAAGATTTTATAATCAACTAAACTATTATAGTGTCCAAGATTATTATTTTTATCTTTATATATAACATCTATCGAAAATTGTGAATAACAATTTTTTCTAGGACATTTCATGATACTATTTGCACAACAAAATGGAATAATATATTTTAGTGTGTTACTATCGTTATCTTCTAATATATATTTTTTTACATTATTATTCATATAAATTGGTATGAATTCTTCGTAAGATTTGTCTTTAATTTCAATTTTCATACTAACATCATTAAAACATATTATACCATTTGGCTTAAGAATTTCATTACCTGCTTTTAATACACTATACCAAATATTAGTATCATATCGTAACATTTCGCTTAAAAATTTGAAAGATAATAATATATCTATATTATTAAATGTTGTTAAAAAATTATAAATATCAATACTATTTTTAAATTCTTTTAAAGTAGTATATAGATATATTTTATGTCTCTTTTTATGTTTAAATATATCGTTATATATTTGTTTTTGAATATCTAAAGCATTTTGATTTCCATCTATAGAAAATATATTGATATTTAGCGGAGTATTTACTTCTTCTTCAATAATTTGTAATAATGCAAATAACTGACCACCTGTTCCTGAACCTAAATCTAAAATATTAAGATTTTTATGTTTAAAATAATTATTCTTAACAAAAAATAATATTAAATCTTTTAATATAACATATGCCTCTTTATATGACCTTGGGAAATATGTTCCTAAATACTGTATATTATCTGTTTCATTATTATAAATGTTGTGTTAAATTTTTTCTTGTGTCATAGGCTGCCAGTATGTATTAAATTCTGTAATCACATATTCATATAGAGCAGGATTAATTTTAAGCATTATTTTCACCATAAACTATGTGGTATTATTATAGTATTTGCAATTACTACTTATTTTTCATTTTATATTGTATAAATGTAATAATAGCAGAAATTACAGCAGTATGTGGTAATGCATTTTTTATGCAATAAAATTTGAAACAGCCATTAAAGAAAAATAATTGATTTAGTATAATCACCACTACCCATATAATAAAAAATGTTACTAAATTATCTGTAAAAGTTTTCATATAGTTTTATCTCCATACATCTTTTTAGTATCCACAATCTACGCTTAAACCGTTGTCCCAGTTTGATAGTTCTGCATTATTCCATTTTCTTCCATTTGCACATATTCCACTTACTGCTTTATTATTTTTATATGTAATGGTTGCCCAAAATTTTCCATAGCTATTGTAGCGTTTCATTTGTCCTTCTCGCAAACCATTCTTAAATGTTGTTTGTAGAGTTAAATTACCATTTTCATCATATTCTTTTACAATTCCTTCTATTTTACCGTTTTTGAAATTACCTTCTGATTCTAAAGCACCATTTTCATAATATCCTTTTGAAATTCCTTCTTGTTTATCGTTTTTGAAATTGAGTTCTTTTTGTAAAGCACCGCTTTCATCATATTCTTTTACAATTCCTTCTAGTTTACCATTTTTGTAATTTGCTTCTGATTGTAAAGCTCCGCTTTCATAATAGAATTTTTCAATTCCTTCTAGTTTACCGTTTTTGAAATTACCTTCTGATTTTAAAGCTCCGCTTTCATAATAGAATTTTTCAATTCCTTCTTGTTTATCGTTTTTGTAATTTCTTTCTTCTTGTAAAGCACCGCTTTCATAATATTTTTTTTCAATTCCTTCTAGTTTACCATTTTTGTAATTTGCTTCTGATTTTAAAGCACCGCTTTCATAATATCCTTTTGAAATTCCTTCTAGTTTACCGTTTTGGAAATTATTTTTGACAAAAATCCCAATTGGTAAGTATACTTCTGCTTTTCCATGTGCTAATCCATTTTTTATTTGTATAAACGACCTTTTGTCTTGTGAATCACACACTGTGCCTGTTATATCTTGTTTATATTTCCCATTAACTAGTATTCTTACATAATCTATTGAAAGATTATCTGTATAATAATCACATTTATGCCCCTTACCAGTATCACAGCCTGTAAAAAATAATAATGCAAATAAAATTAGTATAAAATTTTTATACACAATTACTCTCCTTTTTTCCTTTATTTTCCGCCATTATATCATGGGGGGGGGAATGTCAAGCTGTTTTTATGGTAAAATTAATATAAATGTGTATTTAGAATATAGAAAAGTAATGAATATCTTATATGAATAATGAAATAAATTAAAATATATTGATTATTATTTAATCATAATACATATCACGATAATCACTAATTTTTTCATAAAAGTAACCTTTATATTATATATAATTTTATGAAGATTTTTATGCAAAGCAGGATGAAATAATTTTAAGTTGTATTGTTGTGATAAGATACAGCATACTTGATAAATGATTTTCTGATGTTATATTGGATATTAAGTATTATTTTATTTACTAATTATATATGAAAAAAGTAACTACATAGCCTATAAAGATAAATAAAGCAGTAAGTACAAAAAGATACCATCGCATTATAAGCACCTGTAATCAAAAATATTTAACCGTATATATGCGGTGTTTGAATGATACTATTTTAATTAATATTTGTCAATGGATATAAATAATATTTTTGCAAAAAAGCTTAGGGAGTTAAGGAAAAGCAAAGGACTGACTCAAGAAAAACTGGCGGAAATGTCTGATATTGATTATAAATATCTGCAAAAGCTGGAAAGTAAAAATCCATCATCGCCAACATTATCAGTGCTTGAAAAATTATCTCACGGCCTTGGTATAACTTTAACGGAATTTATTAAATTTATTGAAGAAGGTAGAGAGTAGTTATATTTCTTTTGGTTTATGTATCACTGCTTCAAGTTTAGTAATATCTATGCGGATAACATTAGTAATATTAAGTATTTTTTCGGGAAAATCATTCCATTTTCTGCCGGTATATTTTTCCATAATTAAATCAAGCCCGAAATATTTATCTTCTTTTGTTTCTAAAAATACAGGTATCCCTTCGCCATATACTGAAGTAAAGTATGAAGAATGGCCGCAGGCTGTATCGTGAGTTTTTAAGCCGTCAAATCTGTCTGCCTGAAATGATATTTTTTCAGCATTTTTTAACAGTGGTATTTTTCTGCCATTAAGTCCTGTATGAAAGTATATGGAATTATCATAATATGCAAAATTAACAGGCACTATATAAGATAAACCATTATCTACAAGCCCTAGACGGATAATATCCATAGATTTTAATGTTTCTATTTTTATATTTTCATCAGTAACTATTCTGTCTTTTCTGCTCATTAATTTTGATAGCCTAAGCGTTTAGATATTTCTTTTGCATATTTTTTTGCAATAGGCAGTATATCATTAACAAGCCTTTCCTGGCTCATTCTGTATCCTGGCCCTGCAACACTTATTGCTGCAACAGGTGTACCTAAGTAATCTTTTATAGGTACAGCAATACAACATACATCTTTTTCAAATTCCTGATTATCTATTGCATATTCATTTGCATTTACTTCTTTTAAATGTTTTTTTAGTTCAGGAAGTGAAGTGATAGTATAGTCTGTATATCTTTTAAGCCTTGCACCAAGGTACATTTTATTAAGCTCGTCTTCTCCAGAAAAAGCAAGCTGAACTTTACCAATAGAGGTACAGTATGCAGGTACATCTTTACCAACACGGGATACAATACGGACTGGATGGTCAGCTTCAACTAAATCAAGATAAATTACATTGCCTTCTCTAAGTATACCTATGTAGCATGATTCGCCTATTTCAGAAACTATTTTTTCCATAAATGGACGGGCAAGACGGAGAAAGCCAAGTTTATTAATAAACTTCTGCCCTAAATTAAATATACCAATGCCCAGCCTGTAATTTTCTGTAGCTGGGTTTTGCTCAATATATCCGCAGGATGATAATGTAGCAAGTAAACGGAATACATTATTTTTATGCAGCCCTAAAGTTTTAGAAAGTTCTGTAACACCAAACTCATCTTTATCATAGTTTGTTCTAAATACTTCAAACAGCTGCAAGGCATGCTGAACTGACTGAATAGATTTTACATTAGGCTTATACATACAAAACTCCATTGGATATATAGTATATTGTGATTATAGAACAAGATTATAGTTTATGCAAGAAAATAATTATAAAATATAGTAAAAAAATATGTATTAATTTGTATGAAAGTAATAATATGTAGTAAAAATATAATAGTATCAATATATTATACTGATGCAGCTGGTTATAAAACCAGCTGTTATTCGTTTTCTTTTACATTTTTATCATCTTTTTTGGCTGTTTTGTGCTGCACCTGCGGCATTGGTTTTTTGAAAACATAAGTGTCTATTAATATTTTAATAAAAGCAGCTATTGGCAGAGCTATAATCATTCCTAAAAATCCAGCTAATGCACCGCCTATCATTAAGCCTACAATTACAACAACAGGGCTTATTCCTAAGCTGTCGCCAACAATTTTTGGAGTGATTACCATACTTTCAAGAACCTGCACTATGATAAAGCCTATCACTGTGTATAAAGGGTGTATGAAATCATGAAATGTATATATAGTGGCAATAACAGAGCTGATTAACCCTATTGTAAACCCTACATAAGGTATCATAGCTCCAAAACCTGTAAGCAGTCCAAAGAAAAGCCAGCCTTTAACTCCAACAATAAAAAGGACTGCACCATAAAGGCAGGAAAGAATTAAGCCAACAAGGAACATTCCCCTAAAATATTTGCCGATTAAAGCTTCAAATTGTGATAAATGTTCAACTATTTTTTGCATATTAAATCTCTCAATAAGTTTATTTGTAAAGTTTTTAAAATCAGGAAAATCTGTTAATAAAAAGAAAACAAGCACTGGCACTATAAAAATATTAACTAAAACACCAGCTATATTTTTAACAGATACAGCAGCAGATGAAAGTGTGTTTAGAAGATATTTTGATATAACACCTAATCTTTCTGTGATATAGTTTTTACTTGTTTCTAAATCAAATGATGATTGTATATTAAATTTTGCAAGTGTATCTTCAAGCCAAGCAAATATATTATTTATATACTGTGGAGTGTGAGTTATAATATATGTAATATCTTTAATCATAGCAGGCAGCATTACAGCAACAAGAATAATGATTATTACAAGCAGGATAACAACAAGCAAAAGAACACTTAAAAATCTTGGTATATGGAGGCGGACAAAAATCTCTACAAGAGGGTTTAAAAGATAAGCAATTAAAACAGAAACAATAAATAAGATAAGTATATCTCTTGTAGCATATAGCAGTAAAAGTATAGCAAGAGTTGATGCAAAGATTATAATATTTTTTAAACTAAAATCAATTTCATTAAATTTCATTTATGGCTCCATTTTATTTTATATTTTCAATATCCATATTATTTGGAAACAGAATAGAGGCTTCTGCTTTTAAATTTTCAAATTCATCTTTTTTGCATGCTTTTAAAAGCACTGTTAAGTAATATTTTATAAAAGAGAAATTTCTGTAACCTTTATCATATATTTTTTTGCAGTCTGCTGCTGCCTGTTGAAAGTTAGAGTTATCAAAATTTATTTTAGCAGCTTCGAGCAGTGCTTCATTATAGTCTGGATTAATTTCAATAGCTTTGTGTAAATCATTTAATGCTTCATCATCTTTTGAAAGCTGATATCTTGTCAAAGCTCTATGATAATAAGCATCTGCAAAATCAGGACTTTTTGCAAGAACATCAGAAAAAGTAGCTTCTGCTTCATTCATAAGCCCCTGCTGGAAATATACCTGTCCTAATAAAAATCTTGAACGCTGGTGTTCTGGGTTTAAGTCAATTGTTTTTTTAAGAGCAGCAGCTGCTTTATCAAGAGCCATAAGTCGAAAATATGAAAGTCCTAATTTATAAAGATACATTGATTTATCAGGAGAAATTTCTGCTGCACGGGCAAAGTTTTTGCATGCAGGGGTTATTTGGTTTAAGTCGCTGTAACAAAGCCCAATATGATAATATGCTGCTGCTATATCATATCCCTGTTCATTAATATGTTCTGTTAAAAGCTTGATTGCTTTATGTAAATCACCAGATAAATATTCATCAATACCAGCATGCAGTTTATCCATATCAACTCTCCTGTTTTAAATTATTCTGCAACGATACCATATCTTTGGGAAGTTGTAAAGAAATAGAAATAAGTTCGTTAGTATCTGGCTCTTTAAATTCTAAAAATGCAGAATGTAAAGCCTGCCTTTTAAATCCGTATAGTTCTTTGCCGCCGTATAGACTGTCGCCAACCAAAGCATGCCCCATACTTGCAGCATGGACTCTTATTTGATGAGTTCTGCCTGTAAATATTGTTACTTCTGCCAAAAATGCCCGCTTATATTTTTCTATTACTTTAAAATGGCTTACTGCCATTTTGCCGTCATCTTTTACAGCCATTTTCTGCCTGTTGTATTTATCTCTGCCAATAGGAGCTTCTATCCGTTTTTCTAAAAATGCAGGTGAGCCTTGACATATTGCAAGGTATTTTTTAGTAATATTTCTGTTTAAGAAAAGCTCTGCAAGTTTCATTCTATATTCTGCATTTTTAGCTATTATCATAAGTCCTGATGTGTCTTTATCAAGCCTGTGGACTATGCCCGGGCGGAAATCGTTATCTTCATCTTCTATAACAAAAGTATAAAGCAGAGCATTAACAAGTGTATTATCATAATTACCGGGTGCTGGGTGCACAGTTAAGCCGGCAGGTTTATTTATAACAGCATAGTTTTCTTTATCTAGTATAATATCAAATGGAATATTTTGTGGAGTTAAGTTTGGCAGTTCTTCATCAGGAAATGTGATATGGATTTTATCGCCTGTTTTAAGCTTAACGGATTTTTTTACAGGTTTATTATTAACTAAAATAAGTCCTTTTTCAAAAAGGCTTATAATAAGCGACCTGCTTTTTTCAGAAAGTCTTGCACAAGCGGCATCTGCTCTTTCATTATCTACATCATTTATATAATCTTTTTCTTCCATAGGTATATAGTTATAAGCAAAAAAGAAAATAAAACAAGTAAAATATAAAATAATTTAAAAAAATATATACATATTGCTATTTTTTACTTGACTATGCTTGAATAAATTGATAAAAATACAGTTCACTCTTGCTGCAGGATATATTTAGGCCTGTGGCTAAAAACCGAAAGGGAGGTCCTAATGAGGACATATGAAACAATTTTTATTCTAAAGCCAGAATTATCGGCAGAAGAACACGAAAAACACATTGAATTTTACAAAGAAAACATCACTGCTAACGGTGGGGAAATCGTTAAAGTTGATGTGTGGGGCAGGCAGACACTTGCTTATCCTATTGAAAAACATAATGAAGGATATTATGTTTTAATCCAATTTAAAGCAGAAACTAACTACACTAATGACGAGTTAGAAAAACGTTTTCAATTTAACGAAAATGTTATTCGTTATGTAATAGTTATGCTTGATGAAAAAAGGTTTAAACAAAACCCTCGCAAAGAGCCAGTTCGTAAAGAACGTCCAGCCGGTGAAAAGGTAAGTAAACCAAGAAACGAAGAAGAAACAGATGATATGCAGTTAGATGAGATTGCAGAAGTTGCTGAAAACGAAGAAAAGTAGTTTCTAGCAGGGAGTAAATTATGGCTTCTTACAATAAAGTAGTTTTATTAGGTAATGTTACAAGGACACCAGATGTTAGAAACCTGCCCGGTAGTGCAACAGTTGTTGCAACAACAGGGCTTGCTACGAACCGCAAGTATAAAGATAAAGAAGAAGTTATGTTTATAGATATTGTGGTATATGGCAAACAGGCAGAAACTATGGGAATGTATGTTACTAAGGGCACACCACTTTTAGTTGAAGGCAGATTATCTTTCAGACAGTGGGAGCAGGAAGGTCAAAAACGGAGTAAGCATGAAGTCATAGTTGAGTCTTTCCAAATGGTGGGAGGACGAAAAGACAGGGCGGATTTTGATGAAAGCATGGTAGATAAAGATGATTTAAAAATGCCTGCTGACGATAGTATGATTCGTGATGAAGACGTCCCTTTTTAAATTTAGCTTAAATACAACGGAGGACAGTTATGGCTGTTATTAAAAAAAGATTTCAAAAGAAAAAAGTCTGCCGTTTTTGTGTAGACAAAATAGATATTGATTATAAAGATGCAAAACTTTTACGCCAGTTTATCACAGAAAGAGGCAAAATTATGCCTAGAAGATTAACAGGCACTTGTGCAAAACACCAAAGGAATTTAGCAGCAGCAGTTAAAACTGCAAGAATTATTGCTCTTGTTCCATTCACTCTTAATAAATAATTATTTTTGATATATAAGCTGGCTTTATGCCAGCTTAATTAATATTATATTTATATTGTGGCAGTCAATGAATAAATCAGTTCAGCTTTATCCAGTTTTAAGTTTTTTAACATTTTATATGATACAGATATCTTCAAAAACTTATTTTGCAGTTTTTGGAATATTTTTATATATTGCTGCGGGTATTGCTTTGCTTGCATATTTAGAATCAAGTGATAGAAGCCGTAAGTCAGATATTA
Source organism: uncultured Mucispirillum sp. (assembly GCA_945947845.1). Classification (GTDB taxonomy): domain Bacteria; phylum Chrysiogenota; class Deferribacteres; order Deferribacterales; family Mucispirillaceae; genus Mucispirillum. Next base: position 9,713 of record CAMEZN010000027.1, read on the forward strand.
TTTCCAGTGCAGTATATATAGTTTTTACAGCATTATTTTTTCTTCTACCTAATGCAGGAAGTGTAATAGAAAAAACAGGGCTTTTATTAAACAGTGAAAATCTTAAAGCATGGTGGATGCCTGTATATTTGGTAACAATTTTTATACCCATATATATATTATATAAGAACAGATTGAATGATAAACCTTTATATGTGCCTGTAATTTTATCAGCTGCTGTGCCTGCATTATTAACAGGTGCCATATTAATCATTTTTGCAGATGTTAGAAACGGTGCAGTATCAGCAGTAGCAAATCTTATACAGGTAAGCATTATTGATACATTAATAAAAATGAAAGAAACTATGCAGATACCAGATTATTATGCAGATATGCTTTCATACTTAATCTTAAATAAAGAAACGGTTGCAAAGCAGACTGTTTATATGATACCTGCTGCTTTTTCATCTGTATTTATATTGATTACTTATATGAGTGATAGAATGAAGCCAGTATTTAGAGATAATACTGTTATCATAAGAGAATACAGGCTGCCTGATAATTTAGTATGGGTGTTGATTGTAGGCGGTTTTTTAATACTTGCACCAAATGAAGCATTAAAATATATATCATATAATGTAATTGCGGTATT
>CAMEZN010000028.1 GCA_945947845.1 uncultured Mucispirillum sp.
TATTTAATATGTTATAATAATCGATGAAGCAGTAATTCTAGCAGGAGTGTTCTGTATTGACCACAATATTTAATATGTTATAATTAAAAATAATTTCTATTATGGTGTTTCTGAGTTCTGTATTGACCACAATATTTAATATGTTATAATGGCTAACTTTTATGAGTTCGATGTTGCTTAGTTCTGTATTGACCACAATATTTAATATGTTATAATGTTTGTAGTTTATACTAACAGGCGACAAATGTTCTGTATTGACCACAATATTTAATATGTTATAATGCTTGAAAAATAAGCAATTAATCCAGCTAGGTTCTGTATTGACCACAATATTTAATATGTTATAATTAAGGCTTTGTATGATGATGAAAAAGTGTTGTTCTGTATTGACCACAATATTTAATATGTTATAATGTAACTACATCAGGTATATAACGAAGTTCAGTTCTGTATTGACCACAATATTTAATATGTTATAATAAGTTTTCAACATTAATATTACCGATGACAGTTCTGTATTGACCACAATATTTAATATGTTATAATAAAAGCCACCAGTTGGATAATCAACACCAAGTTCTGTATTGACCACAATATTTAATATGTTATAATCAAGGTAACTGTGATTGATAAGGCATTTTAGTTCTGTATTGACCACAATATTTAATATGTTATAATCAAAAATAGATGAAATCATAAGCTATAAAAGTTCTGTATTGACCACAATATTTAATATGTTATAATCAGATTTTCTGATTCTTCCTTAATCAGTCAGTTCTGTATTGACCACAATATTTAATATGTTATAATAATTTTATGAAACTTTCAAAAACAAGTAAGGTTCTGTATTGACCACAATATTTAATATGTTATAATTTTACAGTGATTACTTCCGAAGTCGGAGGTGTTCTGTATTGACCACAATATTTAATATGTTATAATATTATTGTTCTATGCGTTAAAGTTGAGCCCGTTCTGTATTGACCACAATATTTAATATGTTATAATAAAACTGCTGAAACAAAGACAGGCAGCAGGGTTCTGTATTGACCACAATATTTAATATGTTATAATAGGTCAGCAATAAACCCCTTTATTACAAGGGGTTTATTACATTATTTTTAGAAAATAATTTTTAAATTTTATTTATATATTTGCACTTTTTGGTAGGAAATGCTCAATATCTGGCTGAAATAAAATATATTGGTTTGGGTTGTTTCTTTGCAGTTTATTTCTACCACGGATAGTTACTATATTTTCATACTGCTTATCTGTTATAGGCAGAATATCTACTTTCCCATCTTCTGGCACATTTTTTTCTATCAACTTTATAAGCCGTTCCACATGCTCTTTACTAGGACATGAACGCATATATACTGAAAACTGCACCATTTCAAAACTATTATCTAGCAAAAAATCTCTAAATTTAGCAGCATGCTTTCTCTCTTTTTCAGTAGTTACTGGTAAATCAAACAAAACCATTACCCACATAAGCCTATACCCACTTAAATAAGTCATATTATAAACCTGTTAATTGTTATTACATAAGTCGCTTATTTTAAGTATCGGTAAATCTAAATTTTTCTTTAATAATTCAAGAGAATATGCATAAGTATATGCTAATGACTGCATTCTATTTATTACTGGGCTTCTGCCACGGGGGCCATCTAAATCCAAATATAATATATTTACAAGCTTTTCTTTTACTTCTGGTGTAAGCTCATATTGTTGCTGCTGGCTGAATTTATATACAAAATAATCTACTATTGGTCTAAATGGCTCCATTAAATCATCTGCAAGCCGCATAGAATTATATTTATTTTTATGAAATATTCCTATTGCAGGGTGAAGCCCTGCACCCATTATGGACCTTGCTATACCAGACCGCAAAATAGTATAACCATAATTTAGCAAAGTATTTATACCTTCCCCATTTTTATCTCTTATAAAATCATCACCAAATAATGTATTCCAGTATATTTTTGCAGCCTGTGCCTCAATATTTTCTCTATCCCCTATGATTACTTTTTTTATAAGTGATTTTAAAGCTCTATCATCTTTTTCTAAACTTTTTAAACATACTGACTGATTATAAATTTTAATTTGTATAATATCCTGCCATATTTTTTCATAAAAACTTTTTCTTGTATTTATTTGGTTATCTATTTTTGCAGACATTAAAGAATGAGTTTCTACCGGCCATAAAAAAGCAGCTGGAGAATGATTTGTGCCGCATATAATAAATGATATATTTAATTCTGCTAATTTTACAAGCAAACTGCTGCTGTATGTAATACTGTATGAATTACTAATAATACCCCCAATATCATATAAAGGTATTTCATAATCTTTACCATTTTTTATACTTACTTTTAAAAAACCTTTATGCAGGCTTAAATGTGCCTGCATATCAGTTATTTCTATTATCCTCTGGTTCATTTTCTATTTTTCCAGAAGTTAATATCCGCAGTTTTCTTTTTAGTAACAACCCCTGTTACACTTATATTAAACTGCTTTGCATTTAATATATTAAAAAGTGGCATATAACTTTTAAATTCCATCTTTTTATCATTATTATTAAACCCATTAATTGATATTAATGCAAATAATTCTTTTCTTATTTGCTGGATAATATAATATATTCTATTTCTTCCCTTTTCTTTATCTATAAACCCTATTACATCACCTTTAAATAATCTCATAAGTAATTTTCCGTTAGGATATTTATTCATCCATTCTGGTTTAAAATCTTTTTGTGCAGCATCAAATAATTGTATAACTTCTGCTTATCTTACACCATCTACTTCAAATATCTCTACACAAATATTATTACCGCCTGCAAATGCTTTATACTCATTACCAGCTTTATTTTTAATTTTTATTACAGGGTTCTCCGATTTTAATACTCGTATACCTTTTATAGATTTTTCATCTAATATTTTATTAAATAATTCTTTATTATTACAAGCAAGCCCTTTTAATTCATTATCTCTTATCATTTCAAAATGTTTTTTTTCTTTAAATTTATCTACTGTCCATCTTGTAACAACATTATATTTATCATTATCTTTAACTATTCCATAAGCAGTATCTTCATGTAATTTGCCAGATATACTTCTATCTGATTTATGAGATGTTTTTATGTTATTTATAGAAAGCTGTAAGCTTTTTCTATAATTTGGAAAAGGCTCTGGCATTTTTTCAAGCAGCTTATTTCTATGTGATGATAAACTTCTGTTATCTAAATCTTCCTGTAAAGATGCTGCATAAGAAATTTTCTGCAATAAAGAACGAGTTGTTATTGCTACAACAAATGCATCTATTGCATGGTGCCTGTGGTCGTTTCTATTTTTATTTTCATCATCTGATATTAATGTGTTTAAACCTAGATAATTACGGATAAGTGCTGTCAGCTGGCCCGGTATTGTCCAAAGAGAACTATGTCTTTCTTCTGAGTAAAGGGATTGTAAGTAACTTAATGCCAGTTTAGAAAGATACTGGGTATCTGAAAGCTGCCTTGCAATAAAATCTTTACCGTCTTTATTATAAATATCCATAGCTTCCTTAGTAAATCTCTTAAATTTACTATTATTATTTAAAAGCTTTGCTCTTGCCACTATTTCATCATAATTATAACCATCTTTGCTGTCCTTAAATGCTTCATAAGGAGTCCTGTTCCCTTTATAATAGTTTGCTTTTTTCATTGATAAAGTTTTATTATTCATACTATCATCTAATGTTTTAGAATAAGGCACAATATGCTCAATCTGAACATCATCACTAAATAATTTTGCTATACTTATCTGCTCACCTGTATAAATACATCTTCTTTCTAACGGGTCTTCTGATAATTCCAGCCATAATTTAACCTTATCCCTGTTTAACTTATTTTTAACAATCTGAGTATGATATGTTTCTGAATACTCCTGTAATATTTTATCAACCTTTTCATTAAGTTTTTTATTCTCTGCTATCTTCTTATTAATAATATCTTTTGCTTTAACATTATTCTTTAAATCCCTTGCAAGCTCTATAACAATCTGCTCCGGCTTGCCATAGAGTTTAATCAATTCATTTACAAGCTTTCTTAATTGATTTAATGCTGCATGAACAGTAGGGTTTGCTATCTTCCCATATTTTTCTTCATCATTTTTAGGGTTCTCTATTTGTGGGTCTATTACACTATTTGGAAGCACTTTACCATAATATTCCAGATTTTCAGAAGCAACTGGCACATTCTCACCCCCAAAACCTGCCTTTGCTCTTGCATAATGTAAATCTAAATTTTCTTTATCCATGATACTGTTTAATTTCGTAACAGCTGTCTTTCCATACCTGATATAACCACTATCAAGCCTGTATATAGCTTTATTTAACAACCCATTTATCTGATTTTCATTCAACTTATAATAATCAGCATATAATTGACTTAATTTTTCATTATCCATATCAGAATAAAGTGCTTCTATTATATCATACTGCACTTTTGCTGGTAAATCATACCAGCTTTCGCCAATAATATCCTTATTAGACATTACAGCATTGGTTTTATTACCCTGTAATTTTCCACCCAGTGTTTCATGAGAAAACATACCATATTTGCCATTTTCAAAATATTTTCTTAACAACTTACGGATATTTTCATAAGAAACTTCTTTTTTTATTCTTAATTCCTTTTTTATTATATTTTTTTCATCATTATTTAATGGCCTGAATTCTAATATATTATCATCAAATACCCTTAAATCCTGCACTTTTTGCAAAAGAATAAAATCCTGTGCTAATACATGAGCTTTCCTTAATTTAGTTTCTTCCGGCACAAGTCCACATTTACCCACCTTTTGCGGTTTTAACGGCCTTTGGTAAAAAATAATATTAAATATTTCATTAATAATATCATCAGTTAATTCTTTATGATATTTTTTCTGCTCATTCATTATATGAAGCGGCTTGCGATAAAAAAATCATTAGTAGTGCGATAAGCGGTTTTTATTTTTAAGCAAAAATTTTTGATTTAATTTTTAATTAAATTTTTAAAGCGGGTTTTTATGCCCGCTTAATTTTTAAATTTAATTTAAATTTTATGATTACTTTTAATTTTAAGTTAAATATTTTTCAACATCAATATCAAATGAATTGTATATAATTTCTTTATCTCTTGCAAAATCATTCTCCTGACATTTTTTAATATTAGCCAAATATAAAGAAATATTTTTTAATATATCATTTATATCTACACTATCAAGAAAATATTGTGATTCATCCTTATATACATTATAATGATATTTATCATAATAATGGAACACAATCCAGTTTACGGGTTGTATTATACATGTATAATTATTTAAAAGATTGCTATATGCTGCAATAATATAAGCATTTGTTTTAATTTCATTTAAATATTTAATTAAAATATCAAGTTGACCTGGCGGAAAAAACGATGTCTCAATAAGTTTCAATCTGTTTTTATAATATTCAATTTCACTACATATAAAATTACTAATTTTAATTATTTTATCTAAATATGCTAATTCTTGCTCTTTTGTAATTTGAGTACCAAACCCCACTGATGGAAACATAAATAACACCTCGCTTAATATGTAGATAATTTAATCTATATATTATATTTAAGCAAGGTGTATTTTAAGTATATCCGTTATCTTAAAATAAGGAATCATTTATTTTAAGATATGGTCTTATGTTAAAATAAACTATTTACTGTATTGCAATAATATAAGTTTTTTTGTATGAGTTACAGAAAATAAGCTTTTTTAACTTTAACTATAATTGTGCTCCAGACTTATTGAATTCGCCAGCAAAACCCTAAAGCTTTTGCCCCTGTAGAATTTCCAGTTATCCTACTGCCCCCCTCAGCAACACTAGCAAAAAAATTACTACCTATAGCTGAACCAATAGGTATTGTTCCATCAGCATTAACTGTTAACATTACATATGCCCATGTTCCGCCTTGTGGTAAAAAGGCATCAGGGCTTACCATACTACCAAAAGCTCGCCAGGTTCCCACTCCTCCAGACACAATAATAGGTATTGGCAGCGGTGCTACATTTGTCGGAATCGTAGGTTTATTCGTTAAATCATTATAGCTGCCGCTGGTAGCTACTGTGGCAAGCGATTGAATAGCTGCCGCTGGGATAGAATCATTAGCAAAAACATTAGTTGGCAATGTGCCGTCAGCGTTGCGGATTTGTATCCAAGGTCCTGCAACACCACCACTGACATTACAGATATATGTTGTTAAATTAAATGGGTCTACTGTTTCTAAATAAAATTGATTTAAATCGGACATATTTATTATTGTCCTATGGGTTAAATTTGAGCCCGGAAAATCAGTAATTACATTTTCATCTCTACGCCACCCTGCTACCATACAAAAAATAAGCTTGCCATTAAATGTATTTATAATTGCTGTTACTAGCTCTTGTGTCGTGAAAGGATAACTCAATCCTATTTTTGTATTAAATTCAGTATCCGAATAAGAATTCTTCCACTCAAAATCATTTTTTGTTCCTGTTCCGCCGTTTGCTACTGGTAAAATACCTGTAAGGCGGTTATCTGTTAAAGCTAATGAATTAAGCTGAGCAAATGAACCTAATGTTACACTTAAAGCTGATGCGTTTATTTGACCAGAACTTGTAATAATTTGCACCCAGTAGTCGGTAGATGATGTTGGGTCTTGCACTGTGTTTGGTGAAGTAGCACCATTTGCCTGAATACAAAAATAAACTGCATTATCGCTTCCAATAACAAATGCACCAGCATTATAATCTAACTGACTGCTCCATGTAAAATGGTTACCTGACTGTATATAGTATGCAAATTCTGATAATAATTTAAATGCAGCATTAAAATCTTGCCTTTCTGGTGGAATACCGCCTGCCTGAATAGGTGTGCTTGTAAGTAATGGAAAGCCTGATTCAAAACTTAACTGGTTTGTGCCTGCTGGTGTTGTAGCAGGTATATTCCTAGTATCGCTTGAATATCCTAATGGTGAAAGTATCGTATTTGGTTGTTGTGGTATCATATTTTTCTCCTTATTATATATATTTTATTGTCCACTTATAGGGTTAAATACTCCTTGATTAAAAGGCTGCATATTACTGCCAGCAAATCCAAAAGTATTAGCAATATCTATTTGATAAACTGTATAACTTACACCTGCTGGTTTTGGTGGTAAATCTCTCCGCAGCGCAAGCGCCAGTTCAAAAGGTTCTAAGTAAAAACCAAAAATATAATTAAACTTCATTAATCCTGCTTCAACAATATAAAAATCTCCCCTATCAGCATACAAACGCTCCATAAGTGATGTAAGTGAAGCTGCATCAGTTCTTGAAATATTCGCAGCGGCTTTAATTAAAAGCAGCTCTCTATAAGCATTATCTGCTAAAGTGATTGTGCCACTACCACTTTGTGTATTATAAAAAGGGCTTACTCCAAATACATTATATCCTGAGCCATTAAAACCAAAAAAATCTGTATTTGATGGTGTAGAGCTGACTTGGATATTTCTACTAATACCAATAATAATTCCCCAAACATCAAGCCCAACACCGCGGGCAGTTAATATGTTTAAAACATTATCGTAAAACAACTTAATATCAGCATCTGGTTTAATTAACTCATCAAAACCACGAAGCAAGCGTTTAATACGTTTAGATGCGCCATATTGAGATAATATTGTATCATCTATATTAAAGCTGCTCATAATAAACTCCCACTGATAACAACTTCTATATCATTAATATCAAGAGTTGGCATTTGAGTTGCATTAAATTCAGCAACATCAACATAGCTTTCATTTAACTCAATTTCTACTGAAGCAACACTTAAAACTCCAGTGTTTAAAATTGCCGGCACAAAACGAGTAGCATATAAAGTTTGTGCCATAGAAACAGGAGTAGAGCCGTCAACTCCATTAAAATTATCAAGCACGGCCTGCTGCACTAATGCTTGAATATTAGATGGCAAGTTTGCTGTATTATTAATTGTTATTTTAATACCTATAGGTGTTGGCGTTGGTATTAATATATTATAATTAAATTCTGTGCCACGGCTGTTTGTATAACTAACTTGAGTATTTCCAACGGTGCCGCACCCCATATCTTTTTTGTTATATATAGTTTCTGCAATATTATCATTATTACCACCATAAATACTTATACATATAGAATGAGCAGTAATATTAACACCTTCTATTTCAACAGCTTCATCTGTATCATTTTCTAACACCACAACTGCTACAACTCCTGGCAGATTAGCTAATGCTGCATATATTGCATTAACTGAGCCTTGAGAATTAATTGCTACTGATTTTTGAATACGAGTTGCAAACTCTCTCTGTGATTCTTCATTTCTACCTACAATACCTGCAGCTGCATTTGTTACACTATCCCAGCCCGGAATTTGTGTAACAATAATAGTAGCAGTGCCAGCACCTACAGCAATGGGGCCAGTTTGTGTTGCTTGGAAATTAAGAACAAGCGAGCCTGATGCAGGTATTGTGCCAGCTTCAATATTTGTAAGCTGTATCCCATTTGTTGTTTGTATTACTGCTCCTGCTGGAATTACTACACCTTGCAGCCCAGTGCATGTGCATGCAACAACTGTTGCTGTTGCTGGCTGTCTTTGTAAAAAATAAAGCTGCGCAAGAGCATCTTGAAAAATACCTGTAGCAGTAGCAGGATTAAGCTGGTTTGCTAAAAATATAAATTCGTTATCTTTATTCATTATTGATGCAGTCTGTGAATCAATAAGCTGCCCCTGCGGTGTTTCTGCAGCAGTATTTAATTCTGGTAAGTCTGGGTTTTTAAATGCATCAACCCAAACCTGCTGAACAGCAGAACGCACATCTTCTACTGATTCTGCTATAAAGCCTTTATTTTCATCAAAAGTTATTGCCATAATATACCCCTTATACAATATCCACATTAATAGCTGCAGTAGTGTTATTTTCTAATGTAATTAATACTTCTGCCTGTAATGCATTATCTTTTATTTCAATAATATTAACAGTGGCACTTTTTACAGCAGGCACATTTTCTGCTGCTTCTTTTATTCTTGCCCGGACAACTGATGCAGATACATTTCTTTTTAAACTAATTTCAAAGTGGGGAATACCCGCCTGCGTATCAAAATAAGCATCATTAGTAAACAGTTTAACGGCATTTGCCACCGCTTGCGCTATGCTGTAATCATTATCAGCAACAGCTAAATTGCCAGCACTGTCTAATGTAATATCCCAGTTTTTATCTAATAATAATGATAACATATTACACACTCTCTTTAATATTAGCATTTGTATATTGAGTAGATACAAATGGAATATTTGGCGGTGATGTTGGTGTTGAAGTGCCTGCCGCATTTGTATAATTATGAGTATGTGTATTTAATGCATCAGTAATGCTTTCATTAACTAATGCAAGAGTTGCATTTTCACCTAAGTTTATATTAGTTGCATTAATATTTACTTCACTATCTGCATTAACTTCTGCACTTTGGCAGTTTAATGTGATATTTTCATCAGCATTAACTTCTGCATTTTGGCAGTTTATCACTACATTACTATTTGCTTGAATAGTGATTGTATCCTCTTTTATTTCTATATAATTTTCAGGTTCATTCATCAAAATGCCGCCAATATAAACACCAGAATAGAGTGGAAAGTTTATAAATGTATCTGGCATAATTTGTGATGAATCACCTTTTTTTATATTATTTGAATCTGATTTAAAAACTATAAAAAAACCAATATCACCAGGTTGTGGGTCTAACTTAACGGCAGTATTACCTGCACCATATCTAAAATATGGCACATTAAATATTTTTGGCAGCTCTATTTTATTATTATCTGCATCACGCTGGGAGATTAAAGGCTTAACAGACACTTTTAAATTATCAGTATCAACATCAGTAACAGTAACTGCATAGCATGTATTAACTGTATAAGCGATTAATGAAGTAATTAAAAAATTACGCATATTAAATTCTGATGTAAAATCTTCATAACTTGCTTGTCCTTTTGATTTCATATCATTCTCCTTGTTATAAAAAGCATCTAATTTATTTAGTGCTTTTTATTCTTTATGATTTTTATTGTGGTGAACAATAAAAATCGGCAATATAAATAATTTATATTTCCTTATGTCTAGTTAAAAATGCCATTTT
>CAMEZN010000029.1 GCA_945947845.1 uncultured Mucispirillum sp.
AGAGCAAGGCGATACAATAATTGTTACAGCGGGTATGCCTTTTGGTAAAACAGGCACTACAAGCCTTCTTCGTTTAATTCAGTTATAATCAGTTAATAATTTAGTAATAAATAAGAAAGCGGGAAATATTTTTCCGCTTTTTTTATTGTTTTTTCCAGTATTATATACCAAAAGTATAATATAGAAAAAATAGTGTCCTTAAAATTTAAGGCTTTATATAATATTTTAATGCTATATAATAGTCTAGTAAATATAGGGATAATTATATTTAAAAAAGATAATTACTATCCAATTAAAATGAATTTCAGTGAATTTTTAAAAATAATATAAGCAAAAAAAACATAAAAAAGAAAATAAAAAAAGAGAAAAAATGGAAAATATAACTAGAAAATTAATTTCTAGTGATTTTATATGAATATATAGTGATTATTTATCAATAATTTATGTAATATGCTTTCTTTTGTAATAAATTTAAATTTTTTAAGGCTAAATAATTATATCTATTGTTTTATTTTTAAAAGTATGCTATAAGTATAATATATTAGTGTGTGCCTATACTAATAAACATTATAATTCTTAGTAACCGAGTAAGTATCTTATAGTTTTAAACTGGTATTTTACATGGTTTATCCATGATAAGAATATATCATATTTCAAATTAAATAAGTGCAAACGCACCATTGATGATGTGGAATGCACCAGGGGGTTTGTATGATCGAACGTAGTTTATTATCCGCCGGGATATCCAGGCGGGATTTCATGAAGACAGTTTCAACTGCAACTGCAATCATGGGATTACCACTTGCAATGGCTGAGGAAGTTGTTGCACAAGCAGGCAAAGAAGATAACCGTCCGCCTGTAATATGGCTTCACTTTCAAGAGTGCACAGGTTGTTCTGAAGCATTATTAAGAGCTAATCACCCAAGTATTGCAGAAGTTGTTCTTGATATCATTAACCTTGAATATCAAGAAACATTAATGGCTGGTGCTGGCGACCAAGCAGAAGCATCACTTCATGAAGCTATTGAAAAACATGCAGGTAAATATATTCTTGTTGTTGAAGGTTCTATTCCAACAGAAGATATGTCAGTATGCTGTCAGATTGGTGGTAAAACTGCATTAGAATCTTTTAAAGCTGCTGCTTCAAAAGCTGCTGTTGTAGTATCTCTTGGTGCATGTGCATGTTCTGGTGGTATTGTTGCAATTGAACCAAACCCAACAAAAGCTAAGGGTGTTATAGACATTCTTGCAGGTGAAATGCAATGGTCTGATGATGATTTAAAAAATAAATATATATCACTTCCGGGCTGCCCACCTAACCCATATAATATATTAAGTGTTATTTTATATGTTGCTACTTTTAATAAACTTCCAGAAAAAGGCTTTAAAATACCACCTATTGAAAATATATCTATGAAAGATGAAAGAGCACACCGTCCAACATTTGCTTATGGCAGATTAATTCACGAACACTGCGAACGCAGACCTCATTTTGATGCTGGTCGTTTTGCAAGAGAGTTTGGTGATGAAGGTCATAGAAATGGCTGGTGCTTATATCATTTAGGCTGTAAAGGTCCTGAAACATATGCAAACTGTTCAATAATCCATTTTAATGATGGTGCTGCATGGCCTATTGGTAATGGCTGCCCATGTATAGGCTGCACAGAAGGAACAGTATTATTTAAAGATAGTTTATTTAAATTAGCTAAAGTGGCTCAACCAAAACCAAATTCAAATTTACTTCAAACACAAGGTAGAGGTAAAGAATCTTCCGTTGCACAAGCAGCTGTCGTTGGTGGTCTTGTAGGTGCTGCAATTGGTGCAGGAGCAGTATTCGCAACTAAACTTCCAAAGGAGCCAGAGGATGAAAACAAATAGACGTGATTTTTTAAAGGCGGCAGCAGGCTCTGTGGCTACAGCAGGTGCGCTAACTTTATCTCCGTCCTATGCATTAGCATCAGATGAGGGTGCACCTTTTGCCAAAGATACTATGGTGAAATTTTATGATTCCACAGTATGTATTGGCTGTCAGGCTTGTGTTGTTGCTTGTTATGAAACAAACTTTTTAAATAGAGCTGATAATCTTAATAAACCAAAAGAGGAAAGAAACTTTATTGAAAATAATGATGTTATTCCTGTTTTAGCTGATGAAGATAAGTTTAATGAAAAAGCTCCATGGATAAGGATAGAAGGTCTTGATTACAGGCTTAGGACTATCATTAGAAAATATGTTGATGAAAATGAACAATCACATTTTATAAAACAGAATTGTATGCACTGTAAAAAACCGGGCTGTGTATCAGCATGTCCTGTTAGTGCATTACAAAAAGATAAAGATGATGGTGTTGTTACTTATGACCCTAACCGCTGTATAGGCTGCCGTTATTGCCAAATGGCATGTCCATTTAATATACCGGCATTTGAGTGGCACAGGGCTAACCCAAAAATCACTAAATGTGATATGTGTCGTTCAACAATCAACCCAAAAACAAATGATTTTGATATTGATGAACAGGGTAATGCTACTTATAAAGATAACCCTAATAAAGGCACAGCATGTACAAAAGTATGTCCAACTGGTGCTGTATTATATGGCAGAAGGGAAGATATGCTTGCACTTGCTCATGACCGTATCCAAAAATCAAAAGAGAAAGGCGAAAATAAATATTATGAAGATACAGCAAGAGGAGAGTCTGTTCTTGGTGAAAAAATATATGGTGGAACAGGTGAACTTGTAATTGCTGCTGTTGATTTTAGAAAACTTGACTTTCCTGTTGATAAAATAGGTGATAGAGCGACTGCTTATAAATCAGAAGGCATTCAGCACACAATTTATAAATATGGTATTGCTCCAATAGCCCTTTTTACAGCATTGTCTATTGTTGTTCGTAGAAATGTGAAAAAACATCACGAACATGAGGAGGACTAATAATGAGTAAGCAAAGAGAATATGCAATTCATAAAGCCCCTATTCTTACACCTGCTTTTTTTATTGTATTAGCAGTAGTATGTATAGGTATGGCACTTGTTGTATACAGATATTTTGTAGGTATTGGTGCTGTATCTAACCTTTCTAATGGTTATCCTTGGGGTATATGGCTTTCTTACGATGTTGCGACTGGTTCTGCGATTGCCTGCGGTGGTTATGTATTAGCAGTTACTGTGTATGTAATGAATAATTTTAAATATCACACAATGGTTAGGTCAGCAGTTCTTGCCAGTATGTTTGGTTATAGTTTAGCTGGTCTTTCAGTTATGGTAGATATTGGTCGTTACTGGAACTCTTATGGATTTTTTGTGCCTAGCAGAATGAACCCTAATTCAGCACTTTTTGAAGTTGCACTTTGTATTATGGCATACTGTGTGGTATTAATACTTGAATATCTTCCTGCTGTATTTGAAAAATTTGCAGACAGTGATAAAGCAAAATCTCCAAAACTTGTAGAATTTGGTAAAGTGTGGGAAAAAAGATTTTCAAAAGCACTTTTTGTAATTGTTGCAATAGGTGCTACACTTCCAACAATGCACCAGTCATCATTAGGCACATTATATGTATTAATGGGTTATAAACTTGACCCAATGTGGCAGACTGGCTTTTTACCACTGTTATTTTTAAGCAATGCCTTTTTAATGGGCTTTTCTATAACAGCTTTTGAAACAGTGCTTTCTACAAGATTATTAAAAAGACCATTTGAAAAAGAAATAGTTGATTTATCAAAAGTAATACCTTTTATAGTAGGCTTCTGGCTTATTATCAGGGTTATTTCAGTTACTTTAAATGGCGGCTGGGCAAATGCTTTTGCATTTACTACTCAATCAATATGGTTCTGGCTTGAACTTATATTAGTTATTGTGCCATCACTTATGATATTAACTTGCAAATATGCAAAAAGCGAAAGTGGTATATTCTTAATTGGTATGCTTCTTTTAATAGGTGGCGGTATGTATAGGATTGGTGTATATAATGTAGGCTTCAATCCCGGACCAGAATGGCATACATATTTTCCAAGTGTAGCAGAATTTTTAATTACATTAAGTTTTATTGCTATTGAAGTTCTTGGTTATATGGTACTTGTTAAATTAACCCCAGTTCTTCCAAATCTGGAAAACCATGGGCATCATCACTAGGCAGTAAGCCTGTTGTGATTACGGCATATTATTAATATGCTTAAAATAGGCTTATAAGCCTAAAAGATTATAGAAAAAAGGAGATTCATATGCCAGTTAATGGAAATAGAATTACAGTAGACCCAATTACAAGGATTGAAGGGCACCTGCGTATAGATGTAGAAGTAGAAGGAGGAAAAGTATCTAACTCATGGTCATCTGCTCAGGCATTTAGAGGTATAGAAACAATTATGAGAGGTAAAGACCCACGCAGTGCATGGGCTATGACTCAGCGTTTTTGCGGTGTGTGCACAACTACACATGCATTATGTTCAATTAGAACAGTAGAAGATGCATTAAATGTACCAGTTCCAGTAAATGCTCACATGTTAAGAAACTTAGTAAGCACAATGCAGTCATTACAAGACCATATAGTTCACTTCTACCACTTAACAGCATTAGACTGGGTAGATATAGTAAGTGCATTAGAGGCAGACCCTGCAAAAGCTGGTAAAATCGCAGAAAGCCTTGCTGCTTATTCTCCAATAGGTAAAGCATGGCCTACAAACTCATTCAATACAATGAAAAATGCAAAAGAACGTTTAGCAGCATTTGTAGGAACAAAAAATTTAGGTATTTATGGTTCTGGATACTGGGGTCATAAAGATATGAGACTTACACCAGAAATCAACCTGCTTGCATTTGCTCACTATTTAGAAGCATTAGAATACCAAAGAAAAATTGCAGAAGCAGTTGCAATCATTGGTAGTAAAAACCCACACATTCAAAACTTAACAGTTGGTGGTGTATCTACTGCAATCAACTTTGACAGCATGGCAGCACTTAACATGGAAAGAATCCAATGGATTAAAAAACTTCTTGATGAAACAGCTGATTTCGTAAGATGTGTATATATTCCAGATGTTATTGCAATCGCAAGTGCATATAAAGACTGGTTTGACCTTGGAAAATGCTCACCAAACTACATAGCTGTTCCAGATGTTCCAATGAACTCAGAATTAAC
Source organism: uncultured Mucispirillum sp. (assembly GCA_945947845.1). GTDB lineage: Bacteria > Chrysiogenota > Deferribacteres > Deferribacterales > Mucispirillaceae > Mucispirillum. Next base: position 5,132 of record CAMEZN010000029.1, read on the forward strand.
AGAGTTTGGCTTAAAAGGTGGTATTATCATTGGCGACCAGTTTAGAGAAATCAAAACATGGAAAGATGAAACATTAAGAAATGGCATCACAGAAAATACTACTCATGCATGGTATAAAAATGCAAAAGATACACTCCACCCATACGATGGAGACCAAATACCATCTTATACAGACTGGCAGGAAAATGGTAAATATTCATGGGCAAAAGCACCTCGTTTTGAAGACAATGTAACTCAAACAGGTCCTATTGCACAAGTATTAGCAGGCTATATGGCTGGCGACCCACTTGTTAAAAAATATGTAGATTTCGTAGCAGCAAAAGTAGGAGTAACTATTCCACAACTTAACTCAGTAATGGGTCGTAATGCTGCAAGAGCAATCAGAGCATTATTAATGGTTGACCATGCTTATATCTGCTTAGATAAATTACTTGATAACTGCAAAACAGACCAAACTTATGTAAATTACTTAAAAGAAGTTCCAACAGATAAAGAATATATGGGTGTAGGTTTTAACGAAGCACCTCGTGGTATGCTTTCTCACTGGATTAAAATTAAAAATGGAGTAATTGAAAATTACAGTGCAGTTGTTCCATCAACTTGGACATCTGGTCCAAGAGATGATAAAGGCAGAAAAGGTCCTTATGAAGAATCATTAATGAACCTTCCTGTTGCTGAAATGGATAAACCACTTGAAGTTATCCGCTCTATCCACTCTTTTGACCCTTGCATAGCTTGTGCAGTTCACACTGTGGACCCAGAAGGTAAAGAAATAGTGAATGTAAAAATCAGATAATATAAACCTGATAAATTTTTCAGGGGTATGCTTTTAAAAAGCATACCCTTTTTTTATAAAAAATCATAATTATTTTAAAATGTATAAATCTATTCTGCACTCAAATATTTTTTAATTTAAATAATACCGTAAAAAATAAAGCTGATTATTATCAAATGAAAAATTTATACAAACATAAAAATAAATCAATATATATAAAATAAATTATAACTGTATTAAAAGCTATATTAAACAAAATAATAGATTATATATGCAGATAATAAAAATAATACATAATAAAAACAAAAAGGCATATATGAATATATGATATAAATTAAAATATAATTGAAAAAATTAAATATAACAGCAGGAAGAAAATATTATTTAGAAATAAATCTGTAAAAGTTATAATACTAAAAAAGCCTGCATAACAGTTTATACAGGCTTTTTATGTAAAATATTTAATATACTCTAAATGATTAAATTAGTATAACTAATCATCATCTTCTTCAATACCTTGCAGCATTTTACCACGGAGAGTATGTCTTTCTTGTGCAGAAAGAATTGTTTTTCTAATGCGGATAGATTGAGGAGTAACTTCTACCATTTCATCATCTGCAATAAAATGTATAGCTTTTTCAAGTGTCATTGGAAGAATAGGGCGAAGAGTAAGTGCCTCATCTTTTCCAGATGCACGCATATTTGTAAGTTTTTTCTCTTTGCATGGGTTAACATTTAAATCATTATCCTTATTATATTCGCCAATAACCATGCCTTCATATACAGGGTCGCCCGGAACTACAAAAAGCTGGCCCCTAGGTTCTAAATGGAAAAGACCATATCCAACAGCAACACCAGCTCTATCAGACACTAATGAGCCAGTATGACGAACTGGAAAATCACCCCTGTATTCTTCATAGCCTGCAAAAAGAGTATTCATAATACCAGTTCCTTTTGTATCTGTAAGGAAATCATCACGATAACCTATAAGTCCGCGGGAAGGCACAGAAAACTCTGCTCTAACCCTTCCAGTTCCTTTATTTACAAGGTTAGTCATTCTGCCTTTTCTCATAGAAAGTTTTTCTGTAATAACACCAAGGTATGGTTCTTCACAGTCTATATAAACATTTTCAATAGGTTCTAAACGGATACCATCTTGTTTTTTGAAAATTACCTGTGGTCTTCCTACATTTAATTCAAAACCTTCTCTTCTCATTTCTTCAATTAAGATAGCAAGTTGTAATTCGCCTCTGCCTTTAACTATAAAGCTGTCTTTTTCAGCTGCATCTTCAACTTTAATAGATACATTTCTAAGCACTTCTTTTGCAAGTCTTTCTTTAATTTTAGCAGCCTGAACTATTTTCCCTTCTTTTCCTGCAAGTGGCGATTTATTAATTGTAAATTTCATGGCAACAGTTGGTTCATCAACTGATATTCTAGGCAGCGGCTCAGTATTATCTTTTGAACAGATAGTATCACCAATAGTTACTTCTGCAATACCTGCAACAACTAAAATATCACCCGGTTGTGGGTTAGGGTTATCAACTAATTCCATACCAGAATAAGATTGAATTTTAGAAACTCTTGCAGCTTTTGATTCCCATTTCTCATTAAATATAATAAGCCCGTCATTAATATTTGTAACATTACTTCTTATTTTACCAATAGCAAGTCTGCCTAAATAATCAGAATAGCCTAAATCTGATACAAGCATTTTGAAAGTAGATTCTTCATCATAGCTAGGGGCTGGAATTTCTTTTAAAATCATATCAAAAAGTGGTTTTAAATCTTTACCCGGCTCTTCAAGAGTAAGGGAAGCAACCCCATCTCTACCTATGGCATAAAGAATAGGAAAATCAAGCTGTTCTTCTGTTGCATCTAAATCTATAAATAAATCTAAAACTTCATCTATTACTTCATGTGGTCTTGCATCTTTTCTGTCAATTTTATTAATACATACAATAACTCTTAAACCTCTTTCCAGTGCTTTTTTAAGCACAAAACGAGTTTGTGGAAGCGGACCTTCAGAAGCATCTACTAAAAGAATTGCTCCATCAACCATAGATAATGCTCGTTCAACTTCGCCGCCAAAATCTGCGTGCCCCGGAGTATCTAAAATATTAATTTTAGTTCCATGCCAGTTTACAGAGCAGTTTTTAGCAGTAATAGTAATGCCTCTTTCTCTTTCAATATCCATACTATCCATTGCTCTTTCTTCTGTAACCTGATTATCTCTGTAAACACCGCTTTGTTTAAACATAGCATCTACAAGAGTAGTTTTACCATGGTCAACATGGGCAATAATAGCAATATTTCTTAACGAATCATTTTGTGATAAATTTTTCATATAGCCTCAAAAAAGTTTATATTAACAATCTACTTTTTTGCCTTTTTTTTATAAAATAGTCAAGCAGTTTTATTAAAAACAGATTTATAATGTGATAAAATATTTATAAATAAGCAAGAAATAAAGGTTCATATAAAGTAATAAATTGAAAAGAGCTAAAAAAAGAGTACAAATATAGTTTATAAATATAAAATAAAATAAATTAAAAATTCAATAATGGCTGTATTGACATATAAAAATAATCATATTAAGATACAGGAAAATATTTTACATGGAGCATTACTTTGGCAGCTAAAAAAGTATTACTTTTTGGGCTTGGATTTTTTCAACGCAGGCTATTAAAAATGCTTGCAGATGAAAGGCCTTGTGTTGTAGTTGATATAAATGGAGACCTAGTAGAACGGGTAACTAATGAATATAGTAATGTAACAGGTATAGAAGGGGAAGCTTCCAGTATAGTTATATGGAAAAAGATAAATTTGGAAGACATTTCTCATATTGTATCATCTTTGCAGGATTTTGATGTTGTTTTAGAAATATGCAGGATTGCCCGTCAAGTATATAATCTTCAAATACCAATAATATTAATGCTTTATAAAAATGACAGACGGGAAGAATTAGAGCAATATGATGTAAAAGTTATAAACCCTATTTTAATAGCATCAGAATCAGTATTAAATATTATACAAAAAAATTATGCAAGGCCAAATAATATTGGGCTTGGTAATGGTGAAATAGTAGAAGTAATTATCCGCAGGCGTTCTCATATAGTAGATAGGAAAATGCGATTTTTAGCTCCAAGCAGGTGGAAGGTTGCAGCAGCATATAGAAATGGCTCATTTATGGTGCCAGATGGTGATTTTAAGCTGCAAATAGGGGACAGGGTAGTGCTTGTAGGTGAACCCAAAGTTGTAGAAAATATTGTAAATATTTTAATGATAGGTAAGCCTGAATTTCCATTACAGTATGGTCAAAGTTTTGCTGTGCTTACAGGTGGGTTAATTGATAAAGATTCTGTTGAAATAAACTACTTTTTTAATAATACAAAGGCAAAAAAATATTTATGGTATGATACAGAAAGTTATAAAGTAACAGATACAAAAGAAATAGAAATAATACAAAAAGCAGGCTGTGAGTTTGGCGGCACACTTAAAAATTTCCGCAGTGCTGCATATCTTCATGATGTGGGCACACTTGCAGTGTCAGGCAGTGCTGGTTTTGGTTTATTTAACAGAAAACTAAAATATTATTTTAAAAAAACTCATCACCCAATTTTGATATGCAGGGGTAGAACACCGTATAATGAAGTAATAGTATCATTAAACGGCAGCATACCAGAAAGGCTTATTGAAACAGGAGCAGAAGTAGCTGCTCATTTTGGAGTTCCTTGCAGATGTATATATGTTGTGCCACCCGGTGCATTAAAAACAAGCCAAGATACTCATGAAATGGAATCTCGTAAAAATTTTGTTAGAGATTATGAAAATTTAACAAGAACAAAAATACCACTTTTAATATTAGAAGGTAATCCTGTTCACAAGGTATTATCAGAAGTAGATGATAAAGTAAATAGTCTTTTAATAGTTGCGGCTAATTCAAAAGACAGCATATCATTTTTAAATCCTCATACATCATTTTTAATAGCCTCTCGTGCCAATAACAGTGTGCTTGTGCTTCCAGATGAGGATTCTAATGACTGAACATGAAGCACTGTTTCTATTTTTTATGGCAATAGGTGCTTTTTTTATGCCATTTATCAGTAAACGGCTGCTTTTGCCTGCTGCTGTTGGTGAAATTATTTATGGCATAGTGATTGCATCACTTTTACCGCATGGAGAAAACCAGCTTGAAATGGTAGAATATTTTTCTGCACTTGGTTTTTTAATATTAATGTATTTAGCTGGTCTTGAAATAGATTTTGAAAGA
>CAMEZN010000030.1 GCA_945947845.1 uncultured Mucispirillum sp.
GCGAGACAGATTTTGTTGCTAAAACTGATGATTTTATAAAATTTTCTAATGATATATGCAAACTTATTGCTGATAAAAAACCAGCTGATATGGAAGCTTTAATGGCTCTTGACTATGAAGGTGTATCAGTTGAAAAAACTATTGCTGAAAAAGTGGCAAAAATAGGTGAAAATATAAAAGTTCGTCGTTTTGCCCAATATAATACTTCTGGCATGTTAGAAGCTTATATCCATGCAGGTGGTAAAATCGGTGTATTAGTTGAATTTGATAATGTAAGCAGTGCTGATAAAGAAATTATTAGAGATGTTGCTCTCCATATCTGTGCAGCTAACCCACTTTGTGTAAGCGATAAAGATTTAGACCCAGCTGTTATTGAACATGAAAAAGCTATCTATATCCAAAAAGCAAAAGAAAGCGGTAAACCTGATAATATAATTGAAAAAATCGTTGAAGGTCAGGTAAATAAATTTAAACAAGAATCATGCCTTATCAGCCAAAAATTTGTTAAAAACCCAGATGAAAGCATATCTAAACTTTTAGGCGATAAAAAAGTTGTTCGCTTCACTAGATATCAACTTGGCGAAGGTATTGAAAAGAAAAAAGAAGACTTCGCAGAAGAAGTAAGAAAACAAGCAGGTTTATAAGATATTTCTTATATAAAATTTCAGGGGGAGTTTTTGCTCCCCTTTTTTACTTTAATATAAAAATATAAACAGCCTTGCTACATCTTAATCTCTAATACATATTTATTATATTCTATATCAGAAAAATCTCCAATAACTGCCTTTTTAGTATCAAGACTATTAATTAATTTCATATCTTCACAGCTGAGTATAAAATCAAACACATTAAAGTTTTCTTTCATTCGCTTAATATTTACTGTTTTAGGTCTAGCAATTATTCCACTTTGTATTAAAAATCTTAGTGCTATCTGTGCTGCACTTTTATTATATTTTTCGCCAATGCTTTTTAATATACTGTTATTAAAAAAGTCATTTTTACCTTCTGCAAAAGGAGCCCATGCCATAATAAGTGTGCCGTATTCCTGCATTGCTTTCTGTAAATCTTTCTGCTGGTTAAAAACATGGGTTTCTACTTGATTAATTACAGGCTTTATCTCGCTGTGGTATATTATATCAATATATCTTCCTGTATCAAAATTGCTTATACCTATGCTTCTTACTATACCCTTTTTATAAGCAGTTTCTAAGGCTTTGTAAATACTGTAATAATCATTATAAGGCATATGAATCAGCATTAAATCAATATAATCTGTCTGTAATTTTTTAAGTGATAAATCTATGGATTTTAATGCTTCATCAAAACCTGCATTTGTATGCCATATTTTAGATACTATAAAAAACTCATCTCTTTTTATACCTGATTTTTTTACAGCATTTCCTACACCTTCTTCATTATTATATATTTGAGCTGTATCAATAAGCCTGTATCCAGTTTCTATTGCCAGACTTACATATTCTTCACTTTTTAATGGGTCCACCATAAAAAGACCATAACCAAGTGCAGGTATCTTTATACCGTTATTTAACTGCATATATTCCATAACAAGCCTACTTTCTTTTTATAGTTATCTCAAAATCACTATTTTTCCCTGCAAAAATCTCTATTCCATTTGTTATTCTGCCAATAGAATAAAGTGAATTGGAAAGCCTAAAATCTCTGTAAAAGAAACAAAGATTGCCAAAAGGCTGATAATATGCAATATCAGATTTATCTGGGTCATAGGCAGAAGGCTCGCCTGTTATATTAATTTTATTTCCTACTTTGCCTATTTTTTCAGTATTATTATAATCTGTCATTTTAATAGTCAGCGGCAGAAGTCCTAAAAAACTTCTGCCAGCATTATTATCATAAACAATACCTTCTGCCCTTTCATTTCCTATAATAATTTCTATTTCTATATTATTCATTTCTTCTGCTCCCGCATAGTGCACAAAAAAGAACACAGCACAAAATATTATACTTAATTTTTTCATAAACCTGCTCCCATATCATAAGCCTGCTGAATATAGTTAGTAGAATTTATTTCACCTTTTTTCCATACTCCGCCGGCATAAAGCATACCTTTTATTTTTATATCTGATAAACAGTCGCAAAGACCATCAATACATGCTGCTGCTCTATCAAAAGTTGATTTGCCATTTTCTGCTGCCGTAAATAAATAATATATTTCTTTACCTGTAATCTTTGTATAAACAGCTACAAGCCTGTCTATTAATGTTTTTAACTGACCACTTATAGAATAGAAATATATTGGGCTTGCAAAAACTAATACATCACTTTTGAGTATTTCTTCAATAATTTCTGCCATATCATCATTCTGAGAGCATGCTCCATTATTAATTTCACAATATCCGCAGGCTTTGCAGTAGTTTATTTTTTTGCTATTAGTAAAAATTTCTACAACTTCATGACCATTTTCTTTTGCACCACTTGCAAAGCTATGGCACAATGTATCAGAATTGCCGTTTTTTCTTGGGCTGCTTGATATTATAAGCACTCTTTTTCCCATTACTTCACCTATTTTAATTTATTGTATTCTTTATCGCTAACAGGTTCAAGCCATTCATTTTTTGCTCCTTCTGCTGGCACTTCTACTGCTAAATGTGCAAAAAAGCTGTCATAAGCTGCCCCATGCCAGTGTTTTATACCAGCAGGAATATTTACAACATCGCCTGCTTTTAATTTTCTTGCAGGTTTACCCCATTCCTGATACCAGCCATTTCCACCTGTTACAAGTAATATTTGACCGCCCTTATGGTGAATGTGCCAGTTATTTCTACAACCCGGTTCAAAAACAACATTTCCTATTGTAACACCTTGTGTTGAAAGCATATCAAGATAGCTTGTTCCAATAAAATATTTTGCATAAGCAGTATTTTCTGCCCCTCTTTTAAATACTCCCATATTATACTCTGTAATAAACTGAGCATAACGAACAGCATAAGTTAATTTATCATCACTTAATCCAGTATTTTTTGCCATACTAATATGTGCTTTAAGCTGTGGCTCTGCTCCATTTAAAACAGATAAAAATGATACTGTTGCAAGCTCTCTTTCTTGGTGAGTTAATATACCCCTTGCAAAAATATCTGCAAATAAATGCTCTTTTAAATACTGTTCAATACCGGGAGCAAATACCTGCCATTCTGCAACAGTTTTTCCACCTGCCAGTTCCTGCCTAGTTTTTTCACCGATTAAATCTCTATTATCTTTTGATGTTAAAACTTTTGGTATATCGCCTTGGATATCTTTAATACCTTTTGATTTTCTTTCCTTTACAACATTTATAAATGTTGTAATAGCATTCAGACTTCTCGGAAAACCGCAGTAAGCATAGCTTTGTATTAATATTTCATTAATCTCATTAATACTTATTTTTTTATCCAGTGCATTATTTAGTGCTTCTGATAACTGCTCCTGATTTCCAGCAGATGTAAATGACGAAATCTCTACAATACTTTTTTCTCTTTCTGATAAAATTGACTACATAGCATTAGCCTCCATAAAAATCATTATAAAACATACTATAAATAAAACAGTTTTCTTCATATTAAGCCTCCATTTTTATTTATAATATCTTACAACTTAATTTTTACAAGATATGATACAGTCTTTTTCTTGCCTAATTCTATCATTTAGACATAAAAAAAGGCTGTGTATAAAACACAGCCTGTCTATATAATTATATAGTTATAATACTATATTATTTAGCTGCACCAGCAGCTGCCTCAGCAGTTTTCAATGCCCATTCTGGTGTAGTAGTCAAATCTATACCCCAAAGTAGCGGCATTAAATACATTACGAATATAACTATGATAATAGTTCCAAAAATATTTAATCCAAGCCCTGCTTTTGCCATATCTTTTATTCGTATAGCTCCACTTCCAAAAACAACTGCATTTGGCGGAGTAGCAACTGGAAGCATAAATGCAAAAGAAGCAGCAACACAAGCTGGAACAATAGTAGCATAAGGGTGAATACCTAATGCAACAGCTGATGCACCCATTATTGGCACAAGCAGTGTAGCAGTTGCTGTATTTGATGTAATCTCTGTTAAAAATACTACTAATAAAGTAACAATAGTAATAAATATTAACATGTGCATACCATTTAAGCTTTCAAGCTGTTTTGCAATAAAAGTTGCAAGGCCTGATTTTTCAAAACCTGCTGCAACTGCAAAACCACCACCAAATAAAAGCACAATATCCCAAGGAATTTTTACAGCAGTTTTCCAATCAAGAATAAAGATACCTTTTTTCCAGTCAGCAGGTATTACAAATAATAAAATTGTGCCAAGCATAGCAATAACTGTATCATTTACACCTTTTAAACTTGGGAATAAACTTTTAAGTTTTGGAGAAAATACCCATAAAAAGCCAACAAGTAAAAATACAACTAATACAATAACTTCCTGCCTGCTGATAGGGCCCATTTTTTTAATTTCATATTCAATTACATCTTTTCCTTTTGCAAGTTTTAAATCGCCTGTTGGGAATAAGAATTTAACAAGTAAAAACCATGTCATAGCCATAACTATAATAACAAGAGGTAAACCAAACATCATCCACTGAGAAAATGTAATTGTCTGCCCGTAAGTAGCATTAAGCATACCTACCATAATTGTATTAGGCGGAGTGCCTATAATTGTTGCAACACCACCAATAGATGCTGCATAAGCAATTGCAAGCATTAAACCTTTTCCAAAATTCTGCTCTTGTATGCCTACTGTGCCATCTAAAAGCTGTTTAGATGAAATACCTGTAACCTGTGCTATTACAGCAAGCCCAATAGGCACCATCATCATAGCAGTAGCTGTATTAGATACCCACATAGAAATAAAACCTGTTGCTATCATAAATCCAAGAGTCATTTTACCCGGACTTGTCCCAACCATTTTAATAGTATATAAGGCAATTCTTCTGTGCAGATTCCACCTTTCCATTGTAACAGCTACAAAGAAACCACCAATAAATAGATATATTGTAGGGTCTGCATATTTTGCTGTAACATCTTTTACTGCCATTACACTTAATAATGGATAAAGCAAAATCGGCAATAAAGATGTAGCAGGTATAGGCACTGCTTCTGTTATCCACCATATTGCCATAAGTGTAGTAATTGCTGCCACTTTCATCGCAGATGGGTTCATACCTTCTGGCGGAGTGATAAACAGCATAAAAAGAAAAACGATAGGTCCTAAAAATAAACCTACCCTCTGAGTAGTGTTATACTCTTTCATCTAACCCTCCAAAATATATCTAAAAGCAGTGGAAACTGCTTAGATAATTATTATTATAAAACAGTTTGTTAAACTGAATATTCTTAATCTAGCATATTTATTTTATTAAGGCAATAGAAAGTGAGTTTTTTTATAAAGAAAAATATATTATTTTATGAAACAAATCATTTATTAAATAAAAATATTATGTTTAATAGATTATTTTTTAAAGAAAATATATATAAATATTTATCATTAGACTATTTTTATTGAAAAATATTAGAAAAATTAGACTTAATATCTAATTTAACCCTATAATGACAAAGATTTAAATAATTAGATAAAAAAATAAAACAATGATAAAAAACTGTTTTATTACATTAATCTTCTAAATTATATACATATTTATCAAGAGCAGAGCTTATGATTTCTGGTTTCCCGTTATTTATAAATACGGTTTGTTCTAAGCGCACACCAAATTTTTCAGGCAGGTAGATACCCGGCTCTATTGTAAATATCATGTTATCTTCTATCAGTATATCACTTTTAGGTTTTAAAACTGGCAGTTCATGCACATCTATTCCTACACCATGCCCTAATGAATGGTTAAAATATGCACCATAGCCCTGCTCCTCAATATATGAACGGGCAGCATTATCTATATCACTGCAAAGTATACCTTCTTCAATGCTTTCAACAGCTTTTTCAAGTGCAGAACGAACAATATCTATCACCTTTAATACTTCTTTATCATTACCTGCATATATCATTCTTGTATAATCACTTGTATATACAGTACGGCTGCCAAAATCTATAATAACAGGTTCATTCTCTACAACTTTCTTTTCAGAAGCTGTGCCGTGAGGCATAGCTCCCCTGACACCTGATGCAACAATTGTTTCAAAACTTTCCCCCTTTGCACCAAGCATTTTCATATGATACTCTAATGCAGCAGCCCATGATTTTTCACTTGTGCCATATTTAAATGATTTTAAGGCTCTTAAAAATGCTTTCCCTGCTAAATTATATTGTTCTTTAATTAAAGAGATTTCTGACTTATCTTTTATCATACGGAGCTTCTGCATAAAATCTTTTTCATCAAGATATATTTCAACACCTTGTGATGCAATCTTTGAGCTTATATTTATGGAACATGATGGCTGTAAAAGTATTTTTTTAAAAATTGAACATCTTTCTGTATAAATACTTGAATAATCTTTAACAATTTCTACTACAATATTTTCAGATACCTCCTCAGCTGCCTGAATACTATATCTGCCATCTGTAAAAAATACTGCTTTTTCTAAATCTATGAGCATATAAGCAGTAGAGCCAGTAAACCCGCTTAAATATCTAACATCACTTAAATTGGTAATTAAAACAGCAGGAATATCAAGGCTCCTTAATTCTTTTTGAACAGCTGCTATCCTTGCTATCATTGCCACACTCCATTTGCAAAATAATCTACTGCCATTAAATATGAATCTTCCTTGAAACCAGCTATTACACCAAGAGCAATATCTGAAAGATATGAATGATGACGAAAAGGCTCTCTTGCAAATACATTTGAAAGATGTACTTCTATAAATTTTGCATTAATAGAAAGAAGAGCATCTCTTATAGCTATACTTGTATGTGTATATGCCCCCGCATTAATTATAATACCATCATAACTTGATGATTTTTGTATACAGTCTACAATCTCTCCTTCTGAATTAGACTGAAAAAAATCTATCTCCATATCATATTTTTCTGCCTGCTCTCTTATTAATTCCTCAAGTTCATAAAAGCTTATCTGCCCATAATGACCGGGCTCTCGTTTACCAAGCATATTAATATTTGGTCCGTTAATCACTAATATATTCATATATTTTCCTTATTATGCTGAACTTTTTCTAATAAATTTTCAAGCCGCATAAGTTTTCTATCTTTCTCTGTTTCATTAATTCTTTCATCATCTGCCATATCATCGTGAGTCATTCCAACAGCACTTAATATTTCTTCCATAATATCTCCCTGAGTAAATGGAGCTGACTCTCCTAAATCAATAGATGGGTTTTCCATATCTTTATAACTTTCATCAACTATTTTACCATACTGAAAATCATCATCTATCATATCATCATATGTCATACCGTCAAAAGAAGAAGGCACTTGCTTATTAAACATTTCCTTATCTTTACTTTCATCACTTTCATCTTGTGCAGATACTTCCTTGTCATCATTAAAATCTTCTTTTGATAACATACTGCTGTCTTCTATATCCATATTTTCTGGCGATATATCTTCTTCTTGTATAGCTTCTGCCAAATCATTATCTGAACCTTCTTCTTCATCTGTTAAGGCTGATAGTAAATCATCTTGGATATTATCTTCTTTGCCAGTTTCTTCTGCATTTTCTTCTGATATATTTTCTTCCTGTAAAGCTGCTGCCAAATCATTATCTGAGCCTGCTTCTTCATTTGTTAAGGCTGATAGTAAATCATCTTGGATATTATCTTCTTTGCCAGCTTCTTCTGCATTTTCTTCTGATATATTTTCTTCCTGTAAAGCTGCTGCTAAATCATTAGCTGAACCTTCTTCTTCATTTGTTAAGGCTGATAATAAATCATCTTGGATATTATCTTCTTTGCCAGCTTCTTCTGCATTTTCTTCTGATATATTTTCTTCCTGTAAAGCTGCTGCTAAATCATTATCTGCACCTGCTTCTTCATTTGTTAAGGCTGATAATAAATCATCTTGATTATTGCTTTCTGCTGTATCTTCTTGTGGTTTATTTGATGTTAAATCCTGTTTAAGTTCTTCTGATTCTTTGATTTCTTCTTGTTTTGTAATTAATGGAAGAAAATCATCAGGGTTTCCTGCAAGGCTTTCTTCTTCCTCTTCTTCTGCTTCATGTTGTGTAATCAGCGGCATATAATCATTAGGATTATCAGAATGGAAATCTTCTTCCTCTTCATAATTTCTAGCATTAATACTAGTATCAGATACTAAATCTGCCATAATAATCTCTGCACTTCTGATTCGCTTATCAATTTCTTTATATGTTTTTAAATCTTCATCTTCTTCACTTTCAGCAGCATTTTGCGACTGTCGTTTCATTCGTTCATCATATATTTCGCTAGGGTTTAATGTGCCGCCAAGTTCATCTATCATTTTACGGACTTCTTCATCTTCTGGCGAACGGATAAAAGCACCTGTTAAATATTTAAGTGCTTCTGTATTATCTCCCTTTTCTTTACATATAATGCCTAGTAATTTTAAGGCTTTATAGTTATTATCATCTTCTGCTGTTACATCAAAGAGAAGGTCTCTTGCTTGGTCAAAAAGCCCTTTATAAACATAGGCTTCTGCGAGAAATGTTTTTGCAGCACAGTTTGACGGGAAACGCTCAACAGCAGTTTTACACATTGCAATTGTTTCATCATATTTTTCCAATTTATTATACGCTAATGCAATAGGTATAAAATAACCAGAATTAGGCTCTGCTTCCATCTTTGAAAGAAAATACGCTATATCAGACATATAGCGAGCATGTGTCCTTTCGTCCACCAGCTGCACCCCTTGTTACATTAGAATTGTTTTAGATAAGGATAATAGATTATTAATCTGATAAATCTAATCCTTATCTAAAACTAATATAGCAGTTTCTATATATTACTTTTATTTATAGAAATAAGTCAATTAATTCTTTTGGTTTTATATTATTTATGATAACACCCTGCATATTTTTACCTGCAAATGCGACACTTATTCCGTTTTTACCTGCTTTTTTATCTTTTGATACAGCTTCAAGCATTTTTTCCATATTTTTTGGCTCATAATGAGTTGGATATTTTAAAGCTTTCAGCAGCCCATATAAAGCATCATATGTTTCTTTATCAGTATAACCATTTCGTAAAGCATATTTTGATTCATATATCATACCTAATGCAACAGCAAACCCATGATGAATTTTATGATTTGAATCACTTTCTATTGCATGAGCTGCTGTATGACCAAAGTTAAGCAGTTTCCTGATACCAGATTCTTTTTCGTCCTGCTCAACTATTTCTGACTTTAATTTACATGATACAGCAATTACATGCTCCATAACTGCTTTTGAACGCTTTAAAATACTATTTTTATTAGAAAGAATATATTCAAAAAAGTCTTTATCTCGCACTGCTGCAATTTTGATTGATTCTGCAAGCCCGTTTAAATACTCTTTATCTGTCAGGCTGTCTAGAAAATGGCTGTCTATCAATACCATACTAGGTTGATAAAATGAACCTATATTATTTTTTATTCCTTTAAAGTTAACAGCAGTTTTACCGCCTACACTAGAATCAACCATAGCAAGAAGTGTTGTAGGAACTTGAATAAGTTTGATACCCCGCATATAAATTGAAGCTGCAAAAGCTGCCACATCACCTGTTATGCCGCCACCTACTGCCACAAGAGTAGAATCTCTTAAAGCATTATTCTGCCTTAAAAAATCAAGCATTTTTTCAAGACTTAAAAGTGTTTTATTTTTTTCTGATGCCTGAAATAAAAATACACGTTCTTTTGGAATAATATTTTTATAAAAAGATGCAACTCTGCTGTCTATTATAAAATATGCACCTTCTTTTTCATACTGGGAAAGCTTATCCCCAATAAAATCACTGCCTATAAATATGTTGTAGTTTCTTTTACTTTCTAAGATATTTACTGTTATACTCTTCATTTTTTAATACCTGCCTCTACACATATATATTTTGCTATTTCTTCAATAGACTTATCTGATGTATCTACTAATATATCTGCTAATATATAATAATACACTCTTTTTTGCATAAGTAAATTTAATTTTTCCATTCTATCTTCTCCTTGCAGCAGTGGGCGGAT
>CAMEZN010000031.1 GCA_945947845.1 uncultured Mucispirillum sp.
ATCTGCGGAAAACTTATTTGTGTTTTCACCCATAATTTTAAATGTAAAAACATCTGGGAATTTTTGTAAATCTTTTAATGTTTTTCCATTATTTTCTATATTTTGCATACCTTCTCCTTATCTTTTACAACTCTCCCAAAAACTCTTCCGATACCTTCTAAACTTTTTACAGCTTTTACTAATTTTTCAGGCACTTCTGTGGCTTTCTCATACTGCCACCGGCTGCCCGGAAGTGGGTCAAAAGGGTGAGAATGTATAGTTACTCTGCCTTTCCATTTTTCTATAAATTTATATGTTTCTTCATAGGTTTCTTCTGTTTCGTAAGGCAGACCAAAGATTAAATCTACAACTATTTCAAAATCCTTATCCAAAAAAAGCTCAATAGCATTTTCAGTTTCTATAAGCCCAGACCGCCTGTGCATTATTTTCTGCATATCATGAGATGCTGACTGCAAGCCTAGAACAATTTGCTTATTATCACAATACTGCACAAGTAAGTCAACCAGTTCTTTTGAAACACCTGACGGGTCAAGCTCTGAGGGGAATGTGCCGTAAAAAAGCTTGCCGTTTTTGCCTATTGTATTGCGAACATTATATAAAAGGCTTTCAATGGCTTCTAAATTTATACCCTTATTATACTGATATGATGAAGCATCAGGAGCAATAAAGCGAACATCTGCAAAACCTTTTCTACTTAAAGCAAACTTTATTTCTTCTACAATAAAATCTACACTTCTGTGCCTTAGTTTACCACGAAAAAGCTGCGGAGTCTGGCAGTAGGCACAGCCGCTTGGGCAGCCCCTTACTATTTCTATTGGTCCAAGAGATACCATTTTTCTTGGAAATACTCTATATTCATCAAGATTTAAAACTTTTTTACCAGTAATTATTCCTTCTACTCTTCCAGATGATGCCATATCTATGATATCTTTAATGCTTTCCTCACCTTCACCTGTGCATACACCATCAAAGTATTGCAGCATATCTTCACTTCTTGCACTGGCATGGGCTCCGCCGCATACAGTGTTTATTTTTGGGAGCTTTGCTTTTAGTTTTGTTACATAGTCAATATATGCACCGCTTGTGCCTGTTAAAAAGGAAAATAATGCAAGGTCATCTTCTTCTAAAAAATCAAAGGCGTCCTGCGGGGTTAACACATAGTAATCTCTATCAGGAAACCATTTCTCATAGGCTGCTAAAAGTGCCCTGATGGAATGTTTATTCGTTTTATCTCTTACAAATACTACTCTTTTCATCTATTTTTTCTTAACCCTGAGTTTTAACCCTTCTATTTGTGTTATTATAACAGTATCATCAACAGATAAGCTTTCATCACTGTAAGCATTCCATATTTCTTCATATATTTTCACTCTGCCGCTGCTGCCTTCCCACTCTATTACAACTGCTTCCTTATCAAGCATTGTTTCAGGCCCTGATGATGGTCTTCTTGAAAAATCTTTAACAATAAGTCTGCCAATCAAAAGAGCTATTGATAATGTTATTGCTACAATTAATACTATAACCCAGATAGATACAGATATACCTGATGAGTGTTCACTTTCAAAAAGCATACGAAGGCCAAAAATAAGGCTGATAAGACCTGCTACTGTCAAAGCTCCAAAACTTGTAATAAATATCTCTGCAATAAAAAGCCCAAAGCCTAGAAGTATGAGCATAACACCTAAAAAGTTAATAGGTATGATATTTGCTCCGAAAGCAAATACTATTAAGCAGATAATACCAAGCCCTGCAAAAATAAATGTTCCGGGCATTTTTATTTCAAGCATAATCAAAATGATACCAAGGAAAAGAACTGCTGCTAAAAAATTTGGATTAGCTATAAGATTATAAACTTCCTGTTTAAAATCTGGCTCTATACTGATTACAGCTGCATCTTCTGCTATATTATATTTTTTAGAAATTGTTTTGATAAGGTCATTATGGCTTAAAACTGCATCAATAATATTGAGTTTTAATGCTTCACTTGCAGTATAACTTTTTGATTTTGTAACCATTGCAACAGCAGCATCAATATTTTTACCTCGTTTTTCTGCAATAGATTTAATTAGTGCAGTAGTATCATTTAACACTTTCTCTGCCATATCGCCTTTTATATCATCACCGTTTGATAAAACAGGGTGAGCAGCCCCTATATTTGAGCTTTCACTCATAGCAGAAAATTCTGCTGCCATAGTTATAAATATTCCAGCTGAAGCTGCTCTTGCTCCATTTGGATATACATAAGAAATAACAGGCACTTTTGCAGAAAGAAGAGTCTGGACTATTTTTCTTGTGGATTCAAGCACACCACCGGGAGTATCTATATACATCAAAATAGGCACATTATCCTTTTCTGCTTTTATAATGTTTGCTTCTACAAATGATGCTGTTGCGTCTGTTATAACACCATCAATTGTAAAAGAATATATCTTATCATAAGTATTTTCAGCATAAGCTGTTTGTAAAAAACATAATATTACAGTAATTAATAAAAGTAATTTTTTCATAACTATATTCTCTTATATCTAAAAAAATAAGCACCATCACTGCTTACAAATTTTCTAAAATACTTTGTAGGAAAATAATCATCAACATGGCGAACAAAACTTGTTTCATATATAGATTCTATTCCAGTAACTTCTTTTAGATTTTCATTTATTTCATCAGCATAATCATCATGGTCTGTGGCTATCTGCATAAGCCCGCCCTTTTTCAGCTTTGAAACGATAAGCTGCATAAATTCTGGCTTTAAAAGCCTTCTTCTTTTATGTTTTTTCTTAGGCCATGGGTCTGGAAAGTTAACATAAACATTACTTAATGATTCATCTTCCATAAGTCTTAAAATAAGAGCTGCATCAAACTGGATTATTCTTATATTATTATGTTCCACTTTATTAGCTCGTTTTTCTGCAAGCTTAAATATTTTTTTAAAGACTTCTACTCCAAGCCAGTTCTCATCTGGTTTCTCACTGGCATATTTTGCAATAAATTCACCATTTCCAATACCTATTTCTAAATTAAGCGGGTTATCATTGCCAAATATTTCCATACATGTTAAAGGTCTCAGCTTAATATCAGGGTATAACTGGCTCCAAATCTCATCACCATAAAGTGCATTTTTTACAAAAGGCAGCTTTAATACTTCACCATTTTTATCAATATTATCAGCATACCTGATACCACCCTGCCACCAAGAAAAAAATGCTGGCAGCTGTCTTTCATTTTGGTTTAAAATATTTTCTTCCATTACACTCTCAATTACTACTGGTTTTGTAAATTTTTTAATTTCTCCATAATTTCTTCAATATTTAATCCGTGCATAAGGCAGCTTTTTTCTAATGTTTCATTTTGTATGCCCATACAGCTAAGACAGCCCATATTAAGGCTTTCAAAAAACTCTTTTGCTCCATTAATATTTTTCAAAATATCAGCTGTTAAAGTATCTTTTGTAATAATCATAGCTCCTCCTTAAAAAAACACTTGCTATTTTCATAAAAAATAGGTTATCATTTTACTCCCTAAAAAGCAAGGAGGAATGATATGGCAAGACGTTGCGATATTTGTGGAAAAGGACCTTTAAGTGGAAACTTAGTAAGCCATGCACACAATGTTTCAAGAAGAAAGTTCTACCCAAACCTGCACAGCGTAAAAACTGTTGAGGCAGATGGAACTGTTGTAAGAAAAAAAGTTTGTACTAAATGCCTTAAAGCCGGTAAAGTTAAAAAAGCATAATTTTGCTTTTATATACAATTCTTCCCGCCTAGATTCTGCTTGTATTAAAGCAGTTTTTAGGCAGGACGAGGGCTTTATTTCTTACATATTTATGACACTGCCGCTTCGGTTGCATTACCTAGCGGCATACCTTTTTCTTGATGAAAATATATTATTTTCATAACAGTATATTTTTATCCTTTTTTACTAACCATAAAATTAATCTATTACACATAATAATATTTAATAAAATAATGTAAATCTTTTATTGAAGAATTATTTTTTTAGTAGTATAGTATATAGGCGGTATTTCACAAATATATATACGGAGCGACAAATGCAGCAGCAGGAGTTTGAACAATCTATATCTAAATTTTTTGAGAAAGCAGGTGTTCGCCTTATAAAAAAAGGTCAAGGATATGAAGATAAAATCACATTTCCTGCCTATCTATTGCTGGATATAAAACGTAAAGCATATTATTTTACAGAAACTGATGTTCAAACTATTGATGATGAAACAGCTCAATATATTTCACAGCTTTCAGCAGATACTGCTCTTTCTGAAAATACTGCAAATGCACTATTTAGAATTGGCCAAGATATAAGCGAAAATAATAATAAATTTATACTTGAAAGTGATGACTTATCAAACCTTGACAGCAAAGCAGCTCTTATTATAAGCGAAGATAATAGTGCAGAAATAAAAGAATATCTTGAAAAGAATGACTATAAATTTCAAACAGTTCCATTAAAAAACCAATTTTTAGTTATATTTTTTGATAAGGGTATGGAAGATAATTTAATCTCACTTTACAAAAAATATGCAGGCAGCACTTTATCAAACATAGAAGAAGATGATGATATCGCACCTGTTTTTACTCCAAAAGAGGACAGCAGCATAGATGATATAGATTTATCTGTTCCCAAAAATAATTTTGATGTAGAAAAACCACTTGTAGAACCAAAGATAGAAACACCAGCAGAAAATCATGATGATAAGGCAGAAGATGAGTTATTAGATAGTATTGATTTATCTGACCTGCTAAAACCAGCTCAAGAAGATGATACACCAAAAGATGAAACAGAAGCAGAGCTTTTGTATGGTAAACTCTTAAATGAACAAACAGATAAAATTGAAGTATCTGCCAGTGGCCCTGTTGAAAAAACTCTTGATGAAATTCCAGCAGGTATCATCAGCGATGAAGATATAAAAGATATGACATCTGATAATAAAAAAGATGAAAAAAATAATGATGAACTTGATAAAAAAGCAGCTAAATTAAAAGAAAAAGAAGAAAAAAAACTTGCTAAAAAAAGAGAAAAAGAAGCCGCAGGCAGTAACAGCAGTTATAAAGCATGGCTTGATATTCCGGGTAAAATTGCAGCTAATATTATAGGAATAATATTTTTCCTGCCTGTTTATATTTTAAATAAAGCAGCTGGCAGATTTCTTCCACCTTTTGTTATATACTGGCTTACTGCTATTATTGCAATTTATGGCGGCTATCAGTTTATTTTTTCACTTTTTCCTATACCTTTTGCCAGTTCATCTTTAAATGAAGCAAATAATGCCATAGCTTTAATGCAGAATTATAATATTAATGTGCCAGAAGGCCAGTCATTAAACGAGATTGCTCAAATATCTATTTCTATGATAAAAAACAGTGCAATAATGTTTTATGGCTTATTAAAAGGGTTTGATACCATTATGAGCCAAGGATATCTTTTACAATATTTACTTGGGTTTGGTGCTGTTATGATGATATTCCCTGCTTTTCGTTTTATTGGTAAAAGTATCACTATTTTTTCAGTGCTTTCCTACTTTCTTCTGCCAGCAGTTGCATATTCACAAGCATTTTTAATCAAGCAAAGCTTTAATTTAACAGAAATAAATTTAACTGCTGCTGCAATTAATTTTGTAGTATATATATATCCATTATTGCTGCTTTTAGCAGTTTTATATATTTCATCAGCATTAGTGCCTGATAAAAATACAAGAAAAGAGGTGCTTCCTTGAATAAAATTATACAGCCATTAGAATGGGTAGATGACTTAAAAATGGGTGATTATGCCCTTGATAACCATACAAAAGAGTTTCTGCGGTTTGCAAACATATTTATAGATGCAAAAAATGTTGGTAATGGCGAAGAACAGCTTGATAATGTATTAAATCATCTTACAGAATATTCTCATAAACACTTTCCTTCTCAGGAAGATTTAATGGAAAGAATTCACTATCCATCATACGATGAACATAAAGCTGACCACAAAAAATTTAATTTAGGAGTTGCTAAACTTTTGAAAAAAAGATTACTGCTTAAAAGAACAAATGTGCCTGCTGATGAATATGACGAAAGAGGTGTAGAAGGTGTTTTAACTGATATTGCAGATTTTATTACTGACTGGTATCACAGCCACCTGCTTAGTGCCGATAAAAGACTTTCTGATTATTATAATTACGAATATAAAGGCTTATAAAATAAAAGCTGAGCTTATATATTAACAGCATTACCCATTAATTTGGCAATAATAAATGGTAGTGTATAATTAGAATATAAGTATTATTTTATTAAATAAATATTATTTGGGACATCTCTAAAAATCAGAAATATTATTAATATATACTAATTTTCAAGGATTATTTTTCTACTTTACCCCCATTTTTTTACAAGAATATTTATAACTATTTAATAATAAACAAGAAAATGTTTTATAAGTATAAAAATAGACTTTTAAAAAATAATATAATATTAATATGTTTTTTATCCGCATTTAAAAGAGCCCCCGTGTTATTTCATTATCTTTGCGACTTAATTGTATATGAGCAATTTTTTCGTAATGTTTTGCTGTCAGATTGTTTGAGTGAAGCGAGTTGCTGCAGCAATGAAGAAAAAATTGTGAATGATTATGCAATTCGGAGCATAAGGAATGAAATAACAAAAAGTTTGCTTTATGAGATTTGCGGCGGTAAGATAGTGTAAAATATTATAAAAATACATATTATTAGAAAATATAAAACACAAATTTTACTGTAAAATAATGACTGTTCCATGCAGTTTTAAAAAAATGGGGGTAAGGCAAATGCAGAAATAACTTGACAATCCCCCCCCCAGTTATAACATACACCATACACTATATTTAAACGGAGGGTAAAAGTGAAAAAAATTCTTATATTAATAATAACACTTATGTTTGTAGTGTATGGCTGTGGAGAAACACAGGATACACAAACATCTAATGGAAATCAAGACACATCAGGCAACACTGGTGACGGTGGTAGCACTGGCGACGGTGGCAATGCTGGCGATGGTGGCAACAATGGCGACGGTGGTAATACTGGCGACGGCGGCAACACTGGCGACGGTGGTAACACTGGCGACGGTGGTAATACTGGTGATGGTGGTAATACTGGTGATGGTGGAAACACTGGCGACGGTGGAAATACTGGCGACGGTGGTAACACTGGTGACGGTGGAAATACTGGCGACGGTGGTAACACTGGTGACGGTGGAAACACTGGCGATGGTGGAAACACTGGCGACGGTGGTAACACTGGTGACGGTGGTAATACTGGCGATGGTGGAAATACTGGCGACGGTGGAAACACTGGCGACGGTGGAAATACTAGTATTGTCGGGAATAGTAATTTTATGAAAAAAACATCTGAACAGATTTGCAGCATAGAAAATGGTGATATTGAAGGCTGTTCTGAAGGATTAAAACAGCTAGGCATATATCATCAAACTAAAAATCCTCTATTAGTAGTATATTTGATAGATTATGATAAAATGGCTGAAATAAACAATAATACTTGGGAAGAATATTCGAAAAATATGGTTACTATCCCAGTTTCTCATAATGTTTCTATAATAGAATATAACGAAGCTATGTTACAAAGTGATTATTATTACATACCTATATATTATTTAAAAATGGAAGAAATAAGTGATGGTAAAAATAAAATCACTATATTAGAAGATTTAAGAAAGCAAAATAACATGACTGGCTTTGATATAAAAATAGAAGATGTAGAATATCATTATGCTGATGGTGGCATAGATATTGTAAATGGTATAACAGTCAATAAAGGCTATATAAAAGGCAACCCATCATATGTTAATGAAAATTATGCTGTATGCCCTTCCATAGATGCAGGCAAGCTCCCAAAAGAAATATTGCAGACAAAAGCTGGAATGTGTAATAATGAAGGTAAAGGGTGTTATAATAGATATTCTATGCAAATTAGTTATTATTTTGACATATATAAAACATCAGTCTTGTATATTTATGCACCTAGTGGTATGCCGTATCAAAATAATAAACAAGGTAAGTCATCACTGCTTTTTAATACTACTTTGCTTGCCACTAAATATCTTTTATACAAAATAGAAAGAGTAGAAAATAATGGTTCTTATGAGTATAAAGTTACTGATTTAAGAACAGATGATATGACTGGCTTTGATTATAAAATAATAAAAGATGTTGAAAATTTATTATCTTTAAATGGAACATGCAGTATAGAAAAACAAGATTATTTTGTGACAGAAAAAGGTATTATAAATAATTACAGTTTGCTTGATAGTGACGGTTGCTATTACCAAATGGATTATGCATCTTCAAGTGATTATCCTTATTCTACATCTAATCAGCCACTATATAACTGTTCTCAAAGTGATGGTGAAAGTTGTTACAACGGTGGGCAATTATATTTATCAAATCTTGATTACTCCAATGAATATTTTAGAACTATATGGGCTTATGCTTTTAATAGTGGAACATCTAAAACTGTAAGTCAGTCTTATGGCAAAACCGAACCAAGTAATAGTGCTGCAAGCTTATGGAGATTAAATATAACAGAAAATGGAGAGTATAATATAACAGATATACGGGATAATAATAAAGTTAATGGGTTTAACTCTAAACTTGTATGCACTAAACAATATAATCGTGAAAATAAGTTAATTAAAACTTATTATTTCAATATAGAAAAAGGAATTGTTAAATAAATACAAAAAAGAGAGCTGTTATATAATAGCTCTCTTTTACTTTTTCTTATTCATAATATATATTATTCTTTCGCTTATTTTCTCTTTAAAGTTATTTAATATTTTAAGAGCTATACTGTCTAATGCACCCTGCTCTACTGCTGTTTTGGCAGCCTGAGCTCCGCGGTCTATAACAGCCTGTGCCTGATAAAAATGAAACATATCAATACCTGCCACTTTTGGCTCAATAACCGCTACAGCTTCCTGCATTTTTGCTTTTGCAAGATATCGTGAAACTATACCCATAGACCTGCTCATAGTTTCAAGTACACCTGGAGCAGATGTGCTGTCCCTTTCTTCTATATATTCATGCAGATGAACTGCTACAATATTTTTATGCTTATTATTATGCAGCACATCAACAGGAAGCGGGTTAGTAACTGCACCATCTACATAATAATTGCCTTCATATAAGTAAGGACGCATTACACCCGGTACAGAAATACTTGCCCTTATTGCATGAATTATACTTCCTTCTGAAAATATTCTTTCTTTGCCTGTATCTAGGTTAGTTGCTACAATATATAAAGGTATTTTTGTATCTGAAAACTGAGCATCACCTAAATGCTCTTCAAAGGCCTGCATTAATTTTTTACCGCCGATAAAACCACCTGAAAATGAAAAATCAAGTGTCATAAATGTTGATTTTTTATTTAAGCCAGTAAGCCAAGATTTTAATATATCCAGCTTTCCAAGGCAGTAATAGGCAGCAACTATCGCTCCCATAGAAGTGCCAGCAACTGCTGTGATTTTATAGCCTTCTTTTTCAAGTGTTTCTATTACTCCAATATGTGCCATGCCTTTTGCTGAACCTGAATCTAAGGCAAGAGAAATTTTTTTCTTATAGATTATATCTTTTACTATACTCATAAATTATATTTTCCACCTATTTCTAAAATAACTAATTTATCTTTATCTACTACCTTTTTTAACCGCCGTAAAGGTTCACCAGCCGGCTCACTGCTCATTGTATATGTGCCATAGTGCATTGGTATAAGCTTTCTGCCGCCAAGTATATTGAAAAGTGCTGCTGCTTCTTCTGGGTTAATATGGTGGTCTCTCATCATATAATGGGGGCTGTAACTGCCGATTGGTATAAGGCATATATCTGGACTTCCAGCAGTATTTCTTATATCGTTATACATTTCTTCATTATAGGCAGTATCGCCTGCAAAGAAAATCTTTATGCCATTATATTCTATCATAAAACTTCCCCAGAGCCTTTTATTCTGGTCAAATAAACCTCTTCTGCACCAGTGGTCTGCTGGAAGAAATGTTACACGGACACCTTCTTTTAAATCAATGAATGACTGATACCAGCCAGCCTCCTGCCTGCTTATCCATT
>CAMEZN010000032.1 GCA_945947845.1 uncultured Mucispirillum sp.
TGACACATTCTCATAAACTGTTTTCCACGGGAAAATTTGGTTAAAATCCTGAAAAACCATTGTTGCATATATATCAGGCTTTTCAACTTTTATATTATTAATAAAAATCTCACCTTGTAAAATACTTTCAAATCCACCAATACATCTTAAAAATGTGCTTTTACCAGAACCTGATACTCCTAAAATAGTAACAAAATCACCAGATTGGATTTCAAGACTGATATTAGATAAAACATTTAATCTTTCTCCATTTGAAATAAAAGACTTGGATAAATTTTTTATCTGTATTACTGGACTATCCTGTGTCATATTACCATACCCCATTTTTTAACAGTATGTTTTTCAATACTTGAAAAAAGCAAATCTTCTATCAATATACCAATAATCATAAGCACTATCAATGTGGCAATCATACCCGGCATATCTAAATAACTCCGTTTTAAATATATATCCCAGCCTAAACCACCTACTGCACCAGTTGTTCCAAACACCATTTCAGCAGCTATTAATGAGCGCCATGCTCTTGCCCAGCCATTTTTTATACCCATTAATATATTAGGAAATGCAGCAGGCACATAAATATCTCTAATCATTTTAATCTTAGATAATCCGATATTTTGTCCAACTTCTCTATATATTTTTGGTATAGAGTCAAAACCTGCCATAACACTGAGCAGTGTAGGCCATACAATAGAATGTATCATAATAAAAACAATGGCAGCTTTACCTATACCAAACCAAAGTATAGCAATTGGAAGCAGAGCTATTCCCGGCAGTGGGTCAAGCACAGAAATTAATGTTCGCATTAAATCTTTTAAGACAACACTAACATTTGCCAACACCACAAGCACAGCCGTAATGAAAAAAGATACAAGCAGCCCTATGATTATTAAATATAATGTATATGATGTTTTAATAATCATAGAACCATCAGATATTTCTTTTATTAATGTATTAACCACTGTTGCAGGAGAAGGAAATAATATCTCTGAAAATAGATTCATCATGTATATTCCCTGCCACACAGCAACAAAAATAATCACATAAAGTATTCGTCTTGCTATTTTATATGATAATATATGCTTAATCATAAATATTATTGTCCTAGAATTTTTTCAACAGGAGAAACTTCACCAGTTCTTTTACCAATTAATGCTCTGGCATTTTCCCATACAAGCTTATTAAGCTCAGGTTTATTTTTGATATAACCAACTTCATACATATAATTTGCAATGCCCATTAACCCATATATGTTAGCTGTATAGTTTGTGCCGGGCCAGTCTAGAAATGCTTTTGCATCATCTATTGATATTTTTTCTACTTCTGCAATAATTTCTAAAACTTTTGGGTCCTGACTGTTAAGTAAATCCATAGCTTCATTTAATGCACCTATAAGTCCTGCATATACAGATGGATTGCTGTGAAATTTACCTGTTGTAACACAAACAATACTTGCATCTCCATAAGCTTCTTTTCCAGTTAAAATACTGCGAAAACCCTGTCTTGCTTCTAACTCTAAAAATGGCATTGTTGTAAAATGCCCCACAATCTCTGTTCCACTAACAAGGCTTGAATAAGCATCTGGATTAGCCATCGCAACCATATTTGAATCAAAATCGCGAGCTTTATTAAGTTTATCTCTTGCAGCAATAGATAATAAAATATGCTGGGTAGAACTTATGCCCGGAATTGCTATTTTATCCTGTGGAGTAAAATCTGCTATTGATTGCAGTCTTTCTTCTTTAACCATTAAATCAAATGGTGGAACACAAACTCCTGATGCAATTTTTAAGTCTGCCCCTTTATCAATAGCAATTACAGCAGGCGGCATTCCCATAAAACCAACATCTAAATGACCACTTATCAAAGCCTCTGTAATAGCTGCACCACCACCAAATGAACTCCATTCAATTGTTGCTCCCGGAAGATATTTTTCAAGTAGGTTCATTTTTTCAACAATATATCCAGTTGCATACTGCATGCCATATTGTTTTGCAAGCCTAATTGTTACACCTGCAAATGGTTTATCATTTACAGCTGTATCTACTGCCCCTTTATCTTTACTAAATATTATTGTTCCAAGTAATACTATACATACAGCAGATAAAACTACAATAATTAGATTTTTCATATTTGCCCTCCATTTCGCTGAATCATATCTAAAATAGTTTGTTTTGTCATAAAATTTGCCATATTAATATCATTTTGGTCAATAATGATATTATATGCTGCTGAGATTTCTTCTATAAGTATAATAATATCAAAAGAATCTAATAAATAATCTTCTATTAAATTGCTGCTGAAATCAATATTTGAATCAGGTCTGATTTTTTTAAAGATAGCATCAAGCATTATACTGCCTCACACATAAATCATTGGATAGCATACAGGTTTATCTAATACTAAATATGCACTAGCCCATGATAAACCTATCCCAAACCCTGACATAAGAACTTTATTTATTTTATTATTAAAAATATTTCCCATATCAGTTAATACAGAAGGTATAGATGCAACACTTAAATTGCCATATTTACTCAATGTTTCATAAGGAACTTTCTCTATTGGAATATCAAGTATTTTTGCTATATTTGTAATAATTGCTTTATTTGCTTGATGAAAAATAAAATAGTCAATATTAGCTGTATCTTCATGTGCATATGATAAAATTTCTCTGATAGATTCTGGGACTTTTGTTATAGAAAAATTAAAAACACCTAATCCGTCCATATAACTTCCATAATCAAATGAGCCGTCTTCCTTAAACATATTTTTAGTTGGCTGGTTTCTAAATCCACCATTTTTATGATATAAAGCTTGATAATTAGAACTATCAACACCTACATTAAAAAATATTTGTGAATCATCTTCATTATATTCCAATAATACAGCACTACCACCATCACCAAAAATCGGTGGTTCTTTAACAGCATTTTCGCCTGTTCCAAAAATTTTTGAAGAAGCATTACCTGTCAACAATAATACTTTTCTGTTACTGCTATCTATCATTCTAGATGCAATCAGCAGACCATATACAAAACCTGCACAACCTTGATTAACATCAAATGTAAGAACAGATTCATTTAAACCAAGACGAGACTGCATTAAACAAGAAGTTGCTGGTGCAATTAAATCTGGTGTTTGAGTAACCATTATAATTGCAGAGATTGAAGATTTATCTTCGTTTTCTAAAATTTTCTCAGCTGCATAATAACAAAGGTCTGAAACAGTTAAAGACGAGTTTGCAGGAATAACATGACGAATATAAAAACCAGTTGTGCTGATAACTTTATCAAGTTTTTTTCTATTATCTTTATATAACTCTGTATTATCCAGAATATTTAATTTATATTCTGGAACACATGTAGCTACTGATTTTATTCTAATATTTCTAACAGTGCTGTTCATATTTTTATTTATATACCTGCTTTATTTATCAAATCAGCAATAGTTTTCATTTCTCTAACTTCTGCTGGCAGTAAGGTAATTGACAAAGATTTATTAAAAAATGCCATAACAGCCATTGCAGAAAGAGAATCCCATTCATCTATTTCATCAAGAACCATGTCCTCTGTAATCTCATCATCTCTTTCAAAAATATCCTGCAATTTTTCTAAAAATTCTTCTTTATTCACAGCATACTCCTAATAATTTCATAGTATAAATATGTCATATTTAAATATTTATGTCAATACTTATCGGTTAATTTTGTAATTTCATTAGATTTAATGTCAAAATTACTATATACATTTTTTTATCATTATTTATCTTGAATATGATATATCATTGACACAAATAAATTTAATATGTATATTTCAAAAAAAGGATTATATTATGGATTATATAACAAAAGCTTCATTAATAAATGCTCTAAAAAATGCTGGAATTACAAATGGCGATACAGTTATGGTGCATAGTGATATTGCCTCATTTGGAACAGTTGAAAATTTTTCAAGAAAAGAAGTATTAAAGCTTTTTTACGATGCTTTTATGGAAGTTTTAGGAAGCGATGGAACACTATGCACTCCTGCATTCTTTTATGAATATGCAAGAAAAGGTATTCCTTTTGATATTGCCTTATCACCTGTTTCAAAAGAGCTTGGTTCATTTGCAAAATATATTAATTCACTTCCGCACAGAAAACGCAGCAGCAACCCACTAACATCAGTATGTGCTATTGGAAAAAATGCAGATTATATCTGTGAACATATTAATAGACATGCTTATGGAGAAAATTCAGCATTTGACAGATTATATCAGTTAAATGCAAAAATTGTATCCTTAGGAGTATATGGTGCATTTACTATACATCATTTAGCAGAATTTCAGGCAGGTGTTCCATATTTATATAATAAAATTTATAATATACCTGTATATGATAATGGCAGACTTATTTTTGAAAATACAATTGGATATGTAAGATATCTGGATTATGATATTAAATATCTTAACCAAATAGATAGTGAAGCAAGTAAAAAAACATGGTATAATGAACCTTTTATCATTAAAACAAAATATCTGCAATCTGAAATATATTCATTCTATATAAAAGACACTATTTCATATATTAAAGACCATCTATATAAAAATACATACTGCCTTTTAGAGCAAATACCTTCATTCATAACTGGACAGATACCAAATGATGGACCAGTATATAAAATTAAACATAATGCTTAAATTTAAATATAATTAATTTTATATACTGGGAATGAGCCTACTGAATCATATTTTAAATATTAATCAGTAATTATTCAATAGCATATACTAACTTTTTATTTATCAATTCATCAAAAAAATTTTTAATAAAATTATAATCTGCACCAGTTTTTTCTGCTATCAGAAAACAAGATGTTTTACCATCTGCTAAAATCTGTGCTTCTTCTATATGCTTATAGCCTTCTGGGTTTGTCTGACAGTCAATATATAAATCATATCTTGATAAGCAAAGAGGGCCTTTATATTGAAGCACTGGCACATAATCTGTTTCTAAAATATTTATAATATCTAAAATATATCCTTTATATTTTTCAATTATATTAAAATCAATTTTTTCATAATTATCACCGCTTGAATGATAATATGCTGGTAAATCCTGACCTAATGTAACAGTTGGTATATTATAATATGGTCCATTATAAAACATTTCATCATTTCCAATCAACTGCCTGTAACTGTATGAATTATAATCCTTAATTTTATGTTTAAAAATATGAGAAGCAATGCTGTCTACAAGGCTGTTTCCCTGAAATGATAAAGAATAAGCAGGTTTCGTATCTGCTCCTATTAAATCACAAAAAAAAGCTCCTTTTATGCTTTTTTCTTCATTTTCATTTAATCTATCTAAAAATGCAGCTGCTGCATAGTATTCTGAACCAAATATAAATTTATATGTATTTTTGACTTTTCTTTTTTCAAGCTCTTTAAAAATTTCCATAAGCATGATAACATTTGTAAGGCCATCAACAGCAATAGCAGGGTGGCAAGTATGGGCTGCAAATAAATAAGTATTATTTTGCTCATATCCTTTAATTGTTTTTACCCCTGTATACATATAATTATCACTATGCAGTTCAGTTTCTATATCAACAATATACTCACAATCATTCATTTTAATATACTCATTATATGCAATACAAAAACCCCAGTTTTGAGGCTTTGGACTAAAACCAAATTTATAGTGATATGGAATTAAATCTGGACGAGCCTTATCTGTTAGAATATGTTCTTCTAACTCGTGTTTACTAATGATGCCTTTAAAGGTAACAGAATTTGTCCATAAATGCAGCGGATTATTTTTAAAATCTACTATAATATTGCCAGATTTGTCTTTTAACTGTCCCTTAATAACTTTCCAGTATAAAGGTATAGTCCAAGTAAGAACTTCACTACCGCATTTACTTTTTATGATTTCTGCATCAAGTTCATCTGCAATATCCTGCACAAGACTATTATTTTCATCAGAAACAGGAGACCTTGATGTATATAGATGTTTTTTTATTAATTCTTTCAAGATATATTCTCAATTATTTTAGTTTTCATGCTCATTTGCAGAGTGTTCTATATCTTCTACCAAACTATCTTCTGCCAATTCTTTATTTTCAGATAAGAAACTATCAAGTTCTTTTTGAGTAACCCTGACAGCAAGCCCAACAATTTCGTCCATTTTTTCGCCATTTTCCTGAGAATTTTCAATAGCTTTTGTCATTATTTTCCAGAAAAAAGTATCTAAATTTTTAACACCATTAATAAAAGTATCATTTACTTCACCTTTTGTCTGGTTCATATAAGGAATCAGCACAGCCTGTGCTGTATGTGTAAAAAATTTAAAATCTTCATCAGATGGACTAATACCTTTTGAAAACTCATCTATTACAGAATGCATACCATCTCTAAATGATGTAATTTGCGATGCAATATCCCAAAAAGCTTTTACAGGGTCTTTTGCACGGCTTCCACCAAGTTTTGTATCAAGCTCTGCCACTGTCTGCCTTATAGGAAACATAACATTATCATATTTATCAACAATAGTCTGCACCGGAATAACACTTCCTTTTCTAACATTTCCAGTAACAATCGTAAGCACACTGTTATATTTCACATACACTCTTGTGCCATTTTCCATAGCTATATCTGTTAAAGATTTTATCATTTTTCCAAAGGCAGAAGCATCTATTGCTTCAAAAAATTTACGCATACGTAAAAGTGCCAGTTTTGTATCTTTCATAAAAGGGATAATCTCTTTTACATACTCTTTCTGCAATTTATTAACAGATTTACCCATTATATATTCAAAATTGTGAAGTTTTTCTCTGAACTCATTAAGTTTTGTATAAATAATTTTTGCTTTTGCATTTACGGAATACTGCTGCATTAAGAAAAACCATTTATCAAGATAATTTTTGATAGTTTTTAATGTTGTTCTAGGAACAATAGCTTTTGCTTCTTGGTCTTCTGAAACATACATAGCAAATTTTTCTTTGTGCATAGGGAAAAAATTTGTTTTAGCTTCTAAGCAGGTCTGCCCTATCCGTTCCATATATATAGCTGAAACAGTTGTAAGTTTATGAGCAAGAGCCCCTTCTTCTGCATCGCCAAGTTTATTAAAAGTATCGTCCATAAGCTTAGAGATTTCTCCAAGCACATCAAGAAAATTATGCTTTGATTCTGTTTTTTTATCAGCTGGGTCAATACCAGTAAACCCTTCTATTAATTTTTCATAATTAGGGTTATCTTTTAAAAATGCAACAAGCGACATTCTTAAACCTTTTCTAACATTACCATATTTAGTTTCAAGCTCTTTACACTTCATAGCTTTTAATACTTCGTCCGCTATCATTGCCATAAATCAAAACCCCTAAATTAATTATATACTACTATATTTATAGATTATCAATTTTTTTACATCTATGCAATAAAAATATCATATTTTTTTATAATATTTTACCATATCAATTTTTATCTTTACTAATAATAAGTTAAAAAAAAGCCTTCGCAGTATACGAAGGCTTATAATATAATATATTTATGACAAATTAATTTAAACTTTTAGTGCTGAACGTGCCGTCTGCTTTTTTAATTACTTCTAAAAGGAATGGCTCTTTAATGGCACTTCCTGTTGCATCAATAGATATTTTACCAGTAATTCCTTCAAAATCCTTAATTTCCATTAATTTTGCTCTAATAGCATCTCTTTGAGAAGCATCTGAACAGTCAGTAACATTAGCAGCTTTCATTGCTTCTACAAGTAAATATGCAGCATCATAACCTTGTGCAGAGAAAGTATCAGCTTCTTTTCCTTTTTCAAGCATTTTAGTTTTAAATGACTGGATATTAGGTCTATCTACTTCTGCTGAGAAACCTGAATAGAACATTGCACCAATTGCTGCATCACCTGCTATATTCCAAAGGTCTGGTGATTGGAATCCATCACCGCCAACAAGTGGAGCTTTTAAACCCTGAGTTTGTTTAGCTAAGAGAAGTCTTGCTGCTTCTTGATAGTATCCAGTAAAAATTACTGCATCAACATCGCTGTTTTTTATAGAAGTTATTTGTGCAGAAACATCAGTATCTCCATCATTTATAGATTGTTCTATAACAACAGTTCCACCTGCATTTTTTACAGCATCTCTGAAAAAGTTAGAAAGTCCTACTGAATATTCATTATTAGTTGATGTGATTATTGCAAATTTTTTAAAACCTTTATTATGAACTAAAAATTTTGTTAAACTTGGTGCACCATCAGAATCCTGCAAAGTATTGCGGAAAGCAAAAGGAATATGTTCATATCCGCTGCCTGCTCTTTTTTCAGTAACATGTTCAGCAGTTGCACCAGTTGAGATTGCAACAGTTCCACCGCTGTTTGCCAGCTCTCTCATTGCTAAAAAACCGCCAGATGTGATTTCTCCAATAATAGCACAGGCATTTTCTTTTAAAAGACGTCTAGTTAAGTTAACAGCATCAGTTTTTTCACCACGGCTGTCATAGTGTGCAAATTTTATTTGTTTGCCATTTATACCGCCATTTGCATTAATTTCTTCAAAAGCTATTTGTGCTCCCATAACTGTTTTAGAACCATAATCAGCCATAGCTCCTGTTTCTGGGTTTTGGCCGCCAATTATTAACACATTTGTATCTTCTGCTGCATTATTACCTGCTTTTTTACAGCCAGAAAGTGATAATACTGCAAGTGCAGATAATGCTGTGATTAATAAAAGTTTTTTTAAATACATAATATCCTCCATTTATCATATCTTACAACAGCTTAATATAATAGATTGCTTATAAAATAAATACAAGCAAAAAATTTATTTTTTTAAATATTTTATATTGAAATAGATAAAATTATATAGTAAATATTCTTCATGAACATATTATTACACCAATGCTGTGGACCATGCTCTATATATCCAATTATTACATTGCAGGCACAAGGCCACAATATAACAACTTTTTTCTTTAACCATAATATACACCCAGTGCAGGAATATTATAAACGAATGGAGGGTGCAATACTTGTTTCAAGACATTATAATATTAAATGTATTGTGGAAGATTATTATGGATTAGTTGAATTTTTAAGACAAAATGTATATCATGAAAATGAAAGGTGCAAATACTGTTATGAGAGAAGGCTTTTGAAAACAGCTGAAAAAGCAAAAGAATTAGGTATGGACGCATTTTCATCAAGTCTCTTATACAGTAAAATGCAAAATCATGAAACCATAAAAGAACTGGCAGAAAAAGCTTCAAAAGAATATAATATACCTTTTTATTATTATGATTTCAGAGAAGGCTGGCAGCAAGGGATAGATATCTCAAAAGAATTAGAAATATACAGACAAAACTACTGTGGCTGCATATACAGCGAAGAAGATAGATTTTTAAACCAGCTTTCAAAAAAATATGCTAAAAAATATGAAGAAATTAATGCTTATTATGAAAATATGAAATAAAAATAATAACTATTACTATTTACTGCTTGCAAAATAATATATATTGATGTATAAAACTATTCATTATTGTGAAATGTTAGGAGAATAAAAATGACAAAAGAACAGTTAAAAGAGTTTAACGGTAAAGATGGCAAACCTGCATATATCGGTTACAAAGGTAAAGTATACGATATTTCAAAAAGTGATTTTTGGGCAGGCGGCGAACACATGGGCAGATTCAAAGCTGGTGAAGATTTAACAGACAGTATAGATATGAGCCCACATGGAGAAAAAAATGTATTTCGCTTTGAAGCAGTTGATACATTAGAAGATGGTATTACACAAGAAGCAAATACAGAAACAGTTGTGCCTAATTCAGAAAATATGATTTCTGATATGGACAAGAAAATGATGGCAAAAAGACAGTGGTATAAAAAGAACCACCCACACCCAAAACTTATCCACTTCCCTATTGGTATGTTTGGATTTGCTTTCTTTGTGCAGGTGCTTGCAGTTATTTTAGGCGGCACATCAGGCGGTTTTCTTTCTGCTACATCACTTATTGCAACAGCATTCGGCACATTATTTTTAATCCCTGCAATAGCTTCTGGTGCATTAAGTTTTTACATT
>CAMEZN010000033.1 GCA_945947845.1 uncultured Mucispirillum sp.
AATGGTAGCAGAGGGAGTGCCTACTGCAAAAGCTGTATATTTAGCAGCTCAGGAAAGAGGAGTGCAGATGCCAATATGCACAGAAGTATATAAAATAATATATGAAAGAAAAAATCCAAAAGATTCTGTAAAAGATTTAATGACAAGACCATTAATTGTGGAAATGCCATATTAAAAGATTTATAATAAAATAATAAAAGGAGAAAACTATGTCAGCTGTAAGTAATGATAGTAAAATTTGGATGAATGGCAAACTTGTAGCAAAAGAAGATGCAAAAGTATCTGTATTAACTCACACACTGCATTATGGAGTAGGTGTATTTGAAGGTATCCGCTGCTATAAAACAGAAAATGGTTCAGCAGTATTTCGTTTAAAAGAACATATGCAGAGACTTCTTGATTCTGCCCGTATTTTTATGATTGACCCGGGCTATACTCTTGATGAATTATGCAAAGCAACAGTTGAAACAGTAATGGCAAATAATTTAGAAGAATGTTATATCCGCCCTATTATTTACCTTGGAGATGGCGGGCTTGGTATTAAAATAGATGAAAAATACCCAGTAGAAACAGCTATTGCAGCATGGAACTGGGGTGCTTATCTTGGTGAAGAAGGGCTTTCAAAAGGTATTAAAGTGTGCACTTCTTCTTTTAATAGATTTCATGTAAATTCTACTGCTACTCGTTCTAAAACATGTGGTAACTATGTTGCAAGTGTTTTAGCTAAAAGAGAAGCTATTATCAGCGGATATGATGAAGCATTATTTTTAGATACAGAAGGCTATGTGGCAGAAGGCAGTGGCGAAAATGTGTTTGTTGTTAAAAATGGCAAGCTGCTTACTACTCCAATGACTTCTATTTTAAGGGGTATTACAAGAGATTCCATTATTACATTAGCTCGTGATTTAGGTTATGAAGTTATTGAGCAAAGGTTTACAAAAGATGATTTTTATCTTGCTGATGAAGCATTTTTTACAGGCACAGCAGCAGAAGTTACTCCTATCAGCCAGCTTGATGGAAGAAAAATAGGCTCTGGAGTAAGGGGAGAAATCACTGGTAAATTACAGGCTGCATTTTTTGATATAGTTAAAGGAAAAAATAAAAAATATACTGACTGGTTATATCCTGTAAAATAATATATGACAGAAAATTTTAATAAAGATAGAGTTACCGTTTTAATAGACGGTAACTCTGTTATATACAGAGCTTTTTATAATGTGCCCCCTTTAACAGCTAATGGTGTGCCAACAGGTGTTATCCATGTTTTTTTATCTGTTTTAGAAAAATTACGGAAAAATCCAGAAATATCTGATATTATTATTATATTTGATGCAAAGGGTAAAAACCGCCGCCATGAAATGTATGAAAGTTATAAGGCTACACGGCAGGCAATGCCAGAAGACTTAATAGTTCAATTAAATATTTTAAAGGAATTGCTGCCTTATACTGGTTACCCTATATACTGCATAGAAGGGTATGAAGCTGATGATGTTATTAATACTTTATCACAGACTATTAATAACAGAGTATGGATAGTAACTAAGGATAAAGATTTACATCAGCTTGTAAATGATAAAGTGCAGATATATGACTATCAAAAAGATGAAGTAATAGATAGAGAAAAGGTTTATGAGAAGTTTGGTTTATATCCTGAATCTATACCAGATATGCTTGCTTTAATGGGCGACAGCAGCGATAATATCCCGGGGATTGCAGGAATAGGGCCAAAAACTGCTAAAACTCTGCTTGATGATTATAAAAACCTTGATAATATTTTTGCAAATGTGGAAAACTTAAAAGGTAAAACAAAAGAAAAAATCATGCAGGGTCGTGAAAGTGCTTATATGAGCCGTGAGCTTGTAAAGCTTTTCTTTATTGATGATATTCAAGGCTCTCATATAGAAAGAGATGAAGAAAAACTTAAATATTACTACGAACTTTATCAGTTAAAACAGCAGCTTGCATCACTGAATACTGCTCAGTCAGTTAATGCACTGGAATATAAACCAGTGGATAAAATTATTATTATGGCATATTTAAATGATAGTATATATGCAGTAGGTGAAACATCATATTACGAATATGATAGTGGCGAGCCATTATACTATTATGATGTAAAATCACTTATTAAAAAAGGCATAAATATTCCAGAAAAGGCCTTTGATATTCTGCTGGCAGATTACCTTATGGACCCAGATGCTGGTGGTATCAGACAGTTAAAAGATGAAAGCCAAGCAGAATTTTTTGCTAAACTTTATAATAAAAGTAAAGATTTAAGCAGTAAATTAAACCAGAATTCTCTTGATAAGCTTTATTATGAAATGGAGCTGCCAGTTGCCCGTATATTAGCAGAAATGGAGCAGGCTGGTATAATGGTTAATGAAGAAAATATTAAATCAGTTGCTGAAAAATTAAAAACTTTTGTTGATAAAGAATATAATAATATTAAAGATATGGCAGGTGTTGAATTAAACCCTAACTCTCCAAAACAGTTATCATCATATCTTTATGAGACATTAGAGTTAAAAGGAGCTAAGAAAAATAAAAGCGGATATTCTACCGATGAAGATACATTAAAAGATTTAAGAATAAGTTACCCAAAATATGACAAACTTCTTTCTTCTATATTAAAGTATAGGGAAATAAATAAACTTTATTCTACATATACTCTTAATTTATTAGATTATGCAGTAGACGGCAGAATACATACAGAATTTAAACAGACTGGCACTGCAACAGGCAGGTTATCTTCCAGTAACCCTAATATGCAGAATATACCGCAAAAAGGCGAATATGCTGAGATTTTAAGAAGTTCTTTTGTTGCAAAAAAAGGATTTAAACTTGTTTCTCTTGACTATTCTCAAATAGAGTTAAGGATACTTGCTCATTTATCGCAAGATGAGAATCTGGTAAAAGCCTTTAATGAAAATAAAGATATTCATACAATGACAGCTTTAAGTATTTTTCATTTATCATCATCTGATGAAGTAACTCATGATATAAGGCGAATAGCAAAAGCTGTTAATTTTGGTATACTTTATGGGCTTTCTTCTTTTGGGCTTGCAAGAGATACAAAAGTTACAAGAAAAGAAGCTCAAAACTTTATTGACGGATATTTTGCACTTTATCCAAAAGTAAAAATATTTATTAATGAAATAATTAAGCAGACACAAAATCAGGGGTATTGCAGCACTATATTAGGCAGGAAACGGCATATTCATGATATAAACAGCAGAAATGCAAATATTCGCACTCGTGCTGAAAGAATGGCTGTGAATGCTCCTATACAAGGAAGTGCAGCTGATATAATAAAACTTGCAATGATTAAGTGTGATAAATATATTAAGGATAATAATATAGATGCAAAATGTATTTTACAGATACATGATGAATTAATTTTTGAAGTTAATGAAAGTATTGTAGTAGAGTTTGTGGCAAAAATGAAGGATATTATGGAAAATGCAGCAGAGTTATCTGTTCCGCTTTTAGTTAATGCTGAAACAGGTGATAACTGGGGGCAGCTGTAATATATTTAGGAGCATTGCATGTCTAATATAAGCACTTTGTTGAAAGAAAATTATGACCTTAAAAATGAGCTTGAAAGTATGGTTATGCGGGTTAAGGAAAATGAAGCAAAGCATAATGGTTTTAAAGTCGTCCAATTTTCTATGCTTTTAAGTGATAATCTTGATGAGATAGACAGTAAACCAATGCACTATATTGAAGAAATATTTGATATTGAAAGGGCAGTGCTTTTTATAAAAAAAGATGCTATGGCTATGGTTCAAAACTATGAAAATAAAGGTCAAAGAGTGCGGGTTATAGAAAGCGATGCTTTTTCTTATACTTTTTTAGGAAATGATACTCGTTCTGGCACAGATAAATCAGTTATACATAAAGATTTTCAGCTTATGCCATCAGATATTAATTATTCTTATGTGCTTGCTCCCATTACTGATAATGGGAGAATAGTTGCTGCTATTGGCTTTTATTCAAAAGATAAAAACAGATTTTCAAGTGATTATAATTTTGATTTTGTAGAGGAGTTTGCATTAATAGCATCTATTGCTCTTAAAAAGCTGGATAATGCTTTTTTACTGGAAATGCAGGCAAATACTGATTACTTAACAGGGCTTCCTAATAAGTTTATATTTGATTTAACTGGTAAATCAAGTTTTGATGAATATAAAAACAACGGAAGAAATTTTACTTTTATTATGCTTGATTTAAATAATTATAAATATATTAATGATAAATACGGCCATTTAGCAGGTGATGAAATCCTTAAAATGATATCGTATGCGATGCACAGTCAGGTAAGAGATTATGATATACTTGGCAGGTTTGGCGGTGATGAGTTTTATCTTTTTACAGAGATAACAGATAAAAACGCACTGCATGATTATATAGTAAAAATGCAGAACGCTGTTGAAGAGATAGTATATGAAGAAGATGAAAATATGATATTTGGTTTCAGCGGTGGAGTAGTTACTGCTGATGAAAATGATTTTACCAGCTTTGAAGATATTGTCAGGCTCGCAGACAGCAGGCTTTATGAAGCAAAGACAAAAATTAATAAAGAGCAGGGCATATCTATTGAAAGTATGATAGTGGGGATATAAGATGATAATAAATAAAAATGATAAAAAATTAGAGGACATTAAAAACCGCGGTGCAGTTATGGAAGGTGATTACCTTCAAACAGCATCTGATATTATTGCAGATGTGCGGAAAAATGGAGATAAAGCACTTTTTGAATATACTAAAAAGTTTGATAAATTTGATATTAATAAAGATAATATAAAAGTGAGCAGGCAGGAAATAGAAGAAGCTTATAATAATACTGATAAGAAATTAGTAGAAAGTATAAAAAAAGCTCACGATAATATCCTTGCTTTTCATAAACTGCAGATGGAAAAAACCTGGCTTATAGAAACAGAAACTGGTGCAATGCTGGGGCAGAAAATTACTCCACTTGACAGCGCTGGTATATATGTACCGGGTGGAAAAGCTGCATATTTTTCATCAGTTTTAATGAATGCTCTTCCTGCTGTTGCAGCAGGTGTGAAACATATATCTATGGTAAGCCCTGCAGTAAATGGCAAAATAAACAGTGCTGTTTTAGTGGCTGCAGATATTTGCGGTATTAAAGATATTTATAAGGTGGGTGGAGCTCAGGCTGTAGCTGCCCTTGCTTATGGTACAGAATCAGTTAAAAAAGTAGATAAAATCACAGGGCCAGGCAATATTTATGTGGCTATGGCTAAAAAACTTGTTTTTGGTGCTGTTGATATTGATATGATAGCAGGTCCAAGCGAAATATTAATAATAGCAGGGGAAAATGCTGATGCAAAATATGTAGCTTCTGATATGCTTGCACAATGTGAGCATGATGAGCTTGCTTCTGCTGTTACAATAGTTTGGAATAAAGAGCTGGCTGAAAAAATAGAAAAAGAAGTATATGCCCAGCTTGAAGTGTTACCTAAAAAACATATTGCAGAAGTATCTATTAAAAAACATTCTGCTATTGTGCTTGTGGATAATTTAGATGAGGCATGTGAAATAGCAAATAATATTGCACCTGAGCATTTAGAATTATATATTGATGATGCTTTAAGCCATATTGGTAAAATTCGCCATGCTGGAGCAATTTTTGTTGGCGGTAATTCGCCGGAAGCAGCAGGTGATTATTTTGCAGGCCCTAACCATGTACTTCCAACTGGGGGCAGTGCGAAATTTTTCTCACCACTTGGCACTTATGATTTCTTTAAGCGTTCAAGCATTATTTATTATAATAAAGCAGCTTTACAGGCAGGCAGTGATGATATTATCACAATGGCAGAAAACGAAAATCTGCAGGGACATGCAAACAGTATAAAAGTAAGAATGTAATTAATTTAATATATATATATTCTTATTTTTCAACTCTTATTTAAACATAAATCAATACTTTATCTTCGTATAATGTTTGATAAAGTATTGATATTTCAAGTGTTTTTTAAGCAAAATTAATCATTTAATTTTGCTTAAAAAACAATAAAACGTCATATATTGTCGCTTATATATGATATAAAAACACATAGCCAGTAATGGTAAATAAATAATAAAAGGAGCATAATTATGTTAAACAAATCAGTAAAAATCGCAACAGAGTCTATCATGGAATATGGTGAAAAAAAAGGAAGTTATTCGGTAGAAGCACCCATTGTAGATTTCAGTTTCGTAGAGCATAACGATATTGATATGTTTGAAATTCCAGAAGACAGCAAATTAAAATGGATTGAAAATCTTATCAGAGAAGAATTTCCTGAAAGTATATATTCAGAATCATGTAACTATGGTATAGAGGAAGATGATGAAGAAGAAATTGAGGAAGAAGAATTAGAAGAAGAATTAGAAGAAGATGATTATGAAATATTAGATAGACCATTATCATCACTTTATGACCTTATGATGAACTGGCCAGATGAGGCTAAAAGTGCTGCGTTATATATGCTTAGAGATGATAATATGTCTTTTAAATTAACAATGGCTATGACAAATATTTCATTTTCAAAACGGGCAGAAATATTTAAAGACTGGGTAACAGAATTATTAATAGAAGAACTTACTTTTAACATTGGCCATGGCGATGAAAAAGGTTTTAATAATGAAGTGTTTGACAGCATTGATGATGTAATATATTATTTAAGAAAAGAAGAAGACTATCAAACAGCATTTTATATTGCTTATACTCTTTTATATCTTTACCGCTATATTTTTACAGTTGTTGAACATGAGGAGGAATCTGTTACAAACTATTTAGCAGAAAAAATATACAGGCTGTGGGAAATTATAGATAATATTTTAATAGAGTATGTTAAAAAAGATGATTCATATTTTAAATATGCAGTAGATAAGCTTTTTGATTACTTATCATTTTTTAGAAAAAGTGAAGGACTTTCTATCATTGATTTAAGTATGTATATTACATTATATATGCTTAGTAATAAAGAAGATGATTCTGTTTTGGATTATCTGCAAAAAAAAGAATGTAATATTGTATCTGCACGGTATAAAAAACTTGCTTTATATTTTTACTCAAAAAATAATTATAAAGAAGTTGAAATTGTGCATTATTATACAAATTTAGATTCAACTGATAGAATGTTGTTAGCATATTATTATGAAAAATGTGAAAAATACGAAGAAGCAGCTGCAATTTATAATGAGTTATCAATGAGCACAAATAGAAGCTTAGTAGAAGATGCACTTGATGAGCTTGTTAGAGTTTATGAGCAGTTAAATAAAGATAAAGAGCTTTTAAATATTTATTACATGCAGTTAGCAAATGGAAAATCTTACGCATTTTCAAATATTTATGACTATCTTATAAACCATGATTTAGAAAATGATAATGAAGAAATAACAAGACTTTTAGAAAATGGTCAAAAATATTTAGATAAGAAAAGCTATTTTGATGCTCTTATTGAAACAAGATTATTTGAACAGGCTCTTGATTTTATAAAAAAAGAAGATGATGAGGAAGTTCTTTTATATATAGGTGGGATTTTAGCATACAATCTGCAATATAACTCAGATGATGAAGAATTATATGATTTCTTAAAAGAAGGCTTATTAGAGCTTGATGCAAATAAAAATACAGCTAAAATAAATGTATTAAGGCAGTTATTAGATAAATATTTATAAAAACAAAATCTTCTTCGCTAAAATAAGGCGAAGAAGATTTTATCAAATTATTTTTTAAAAGTTACATTAACAGAACCAGTTCCAAGGGCGCCTGCTAAATTATCAGTATTTTCTATATATCCTATTTTTGTATAGCTGTATGATGTATTAAAACTTTCATAAAATATGACTATACAGTTATTTCCGTAAAGCATAATATCGCCTTTTTTAATACTTCCCACTCTTTCAGAGTTTACTGGCAGTGTATTTGGTAAATTATAATATTTTTCGTTACCGTTTAATTCACTCATCTTTAAAGTTAAAGGCATCATATTTATAAAAGCTTTTGCAGTTTCATTATTATAAAAAACTGCATTAAATACTTGACCATTAATAGTTATTTTGACCGCTGAATTTTCCATAGCACCTGTATCTCCTGTATTACCAGAACTACCAGAATTACCAGTATCTTCTGTATTACCTGAATTATTTGAATTCCCTAAATTTATATTACCTACTGCATTTTTTTCATCTGCACAGGCACTGCTTGAAATAAGAACTATAAATAAAAATATTACTAATCTTTTCACTGATTTTTCCATATAAAATAATCATTTAATTAATCAAAATCAAAAATATCACTTAAAAAGTTTCTTTTTTTATGCTTGCCGTAATGTCCATGCTGGTTATGGTATTTATAGTCATCATCATAATATTTTTTGTTTTCATAATATTTTTCTTCCCGATATTCTCTCTGTGGTGCAGGCTCTCTATAATTTTCCTGCATATTTGACTGGCTTCTTTCTATAATTTTATCAAGCTCCCCTCTATCAAGCCAGACACCGCGGCATTCAGGGCAGTAGTCAATCTCTATACCACCTCTTTCACTCATTACTAAATCTTTGTCTTTACATACTGGACATTTCATATATTTCCTCCTTTTACTGAACTGCTTTTTTCTTTAAGTCAGATAAAATTTGCATAGCCTGTATAGGAGTAAGATTATCTATATCCATAGATTTAAGCTCATCTATAACAGGGTGAGAATCATCAAAAACAAGTATAGGCTGCACAAACCTTTGTTTCTGCTTAGGCTGCTGTTTTTCCTGCATAATTGAAATATCTTCATGATTTTCTAAATCAGAAAGCACTTCGTTTGCTCTTTGTATTACACTTTCAGGTAGTCCAGCCATTTTACCTACATATATACCATAGCTTTTATCAGCTGTGCCTTTTATAACTTTTCTTAAAAATATTACTTCATTATTCCATTCTTCCACACTTACAGTATAGTTTTGAGCCCCACGGCCTTTTTCTCCTATTTCTGTCAGCTCAAAATAATGGGTAGCAAATAATGTTTTAGCACCTATATTATTTAATATATATTCAGCAACTGCCCATGCAATAGAAATGCCGTCAAATGTAGAAGTTCCTCTGCCTATCTCATCAAGTATGATAAGTGAATTTTTTGTAGCATTCTTTAATATATTAGCAGTTTCCACCATTTCCACCATAAAGGTAGATTCTCCACGGGAAAGGTTATCACTTGCTCCAACTCGTGTAAAAATCCTGTCTAAAAGCGGTATTTCTGCCATATCTGCTGGCACAAAACAGCCACAGTGTGCCATAACTGCTATTAATGCACTAGAACGAAGATATGTGCTTTTACCGCTCATATTAGGTCCTGTAATAATTAAAAGCCTGTTTTCATCACTATCTAAATAAAAATCGTTTGGCACAAAACTATCTTTACTTTTATTTTCTACAACCGGGTGCCTGCCTTCTTTAATATTCATTATACCATTTTCAACTATTTTAGGACGGCTGTAATTATTTTTTATACTGATATTTGCAAAAGCTGCAATAGTATCAATCTCTGCAATAAGTTTTGCAAGCTGTCTTAAATTTTCTGCC
The DNA here is from genome assembly GCA_945947845.1 of uncultured Mucispirillum sp. Taxonomy (GTDB): domain Bacteria; phylum Chrysiogenota; class Deferribacteres; order Deferribacterales; family Mucispirillaceae; genus Mucispirillum. Next base: position 9,583 of record CAMEZN010000033.1, read on the forward strand.
CTGCTTGAAGCATACTTTCTAATATCTTGAAATAGTGTATACTCAATATCTGCAAGTTTTTCTTCTGCATTTAATATTTTATTTTCAAGCTCTCTTAATTCTTCTGTAATAAAACGTTCACTGTTTGCAAGAGTTTGTTTTCTCTCAAAATAAGCAGGCATTTTTGAAGCATTTATTCTTGATACTTCAAAATAATACCCAAAAACTTTATTATACCCTATTTTTAACTGGCTTATACCAGTTGCCTTTCTTTCTCTTTCTTCTATTTCTAATAATAATGATTTACTGTTATGTTTTATATTTCTAAGCTCATCTACATGATTATTATATCCGCTTTTTATAATACCGCCTTCTTTAATAGCAGCAGGCGGCTCATCATTAATTGATTTTTCAATTAAAAAATACAATTCTTCCTGAGAATTTAGCTTATAATTTTCAAAAATTTCAGGCACAGATTGAAGCATTGCATCAAGCTCTG
>CAMEZN010000034.1 GCA_945947845.1 uncultured Mucispirillum sp.
AGGAGGATAATATGTCCGTAGAAATTGCTATGCTGCATGATGTGGAGAAATGCTCTGCATGCAGAGGCTGCTCAGTAGCCTGCAAACAGTGGAAAAATCTGCCGGCTGATAAAACCCCTTTTGATGGTGATTATCAGTCGCATAAGGATTTAAGCAGTAAAACATATACTCTTATCCGTATGAAAGAGACTATGGTAAATGACAAAGTAAGATGGGATTTTCTTAAATTTCAATGTATGCACTGTGGTATTGCAGGTTGTGTGCTTGGCTGCCCAACAAATGCACTTCAAAAAGAAGAAACAGGTATTGTTTCTTATGATATAGATAAATGTATTGGCTGCGGATATTGTGAGATTAACTGCACATTTGGTGTGCCACATGTAGATAAAGAAACTAAAAAATCTACTAAATGCAACTTATGTATAGATAGAGTTGAAAAATATATAGAAAGTGGCTACAACAGAAAATATATGCCATCTTGTGCAAAAACATGCACAGCAGATGCTATACTTTTTGGCACTCGTGAAGAGATGGTAAAAATAGCTAATGAAAGGCTTGCAGTTTTAAAAGAAAAATATCCAGATGCCTGCACATATAATGTAGAAACAAATAATTCTATTAAAGGGGGAGCTATGATGTATGTTCTTCCTTATAAACCATCTGTTTATGGTCTGCCTGATGAGCCACAGCTTGCTCCAAGTTTAGATGTATGGAAAGAAAAAATTCAGCCTGCTGGTAAAGTTTTAATGGGTGCAGCTGTTGTTGCAGTGGCTGGTGCTGCTATTGTTAACACTGTAACAGGCGGTTCAAAACATGGAGGTGATGACCATGAGTAATGAAAAATATGTAAAACGATTTAGCAAATTTATAGTTATAGCTCACTGGACTAATGCAATCAGTTTTATTATGCTTGTATTAACTGGGCTTCCATTATTTTTAGGCATAAAAGTTCCTGAATTTTTACAGATTGTTCACAGAGTATTTGCTGTAACTTTTTTACTTCCAACTCCATTTATGATATTAATGGATAGAAAAGGATTTATGCAGTGGACTAAAAATATATTAAGCTGGAAAAGCTATGATTTTAAATTTTTAGCAGTTTTTCCACTGGAATTAATAGGCAAGGCAAAAAATGTTCCTAAACAGGACTTTTTTAATGGCGGTCAAAAATTAAATTCAGTTCTTACTATTTTAGGTGCAATTACAATGGTTATCACTGGTTTTATCATGTGGTTTAAAGAGTTATTTCCAGTGGCAGTTGTAAGGTGGGCATATCCAGTTCATGATGCTGGTATGGCAATAATGGTTGCTGTAATTATCGGCCATATTTATTTAAGTGTAGGCCACCCTGCAAGCCGTCCATCTTTTATGGGTATGACAAAAGGTGTCGTTCCAGAAAGCTATGCAAAAGCACACCATGGCAGATGGTATGATGAATTGAAAGAGAAAAACGAAATATAAAATTATAAAGGGCAGGTTAATACCTGCCCTTTATTCATATATGATTTTGGTATTTTATTTTAAAGTAAATTTATTTGTTGTTTTAATGCTTTTTACCTTGCTGTTTCTAAAACAGCCTACTGTTTTTCTACTGACTATTTATTTTGTATATCTTTTTTAAATATATAGCGGCTTTTTGTATAGAGTTTATATTAATTAAATTATTTTATTTTTAGTTATTAAGCATCTGTTTAAATATTTCAATACTGCCAGTTTCTTTTGCTATCATTAAGCTGTGTAAAGATTCTGGGCTTTAATCCGTTAATTTTGCATTTTCATATTTATCTAAATTATCATAGAATTTTCCAAATTTATCAGGAGCTGTTGCCATAAAATAAAGCTGTGCAGTATATTTTTACAAGCTCTGTTTCATTATTATATACAGTATCAAATAAATTATGATTATTTTTATATACGGCACTGTTTTTGTTTATTCCTTGGCTGAGCATTTTTTCTGTATAGTCTAATGCTGATGATACTTTATTCTTATTATTTGTGCAGGCATACAACAGTGAATAAAATGTATGCAGGATTATTCTTTACAAATATAAAATATAATTTTACAATTAAATAATATTTTTAACAGTTTTTTTATTAAGTGCAAAGATATAAATATAGTTAATCTTTGTATTTGTATGGACTATATAATTAATGAGTTTAGTTTATGTATAGATATTTATTATGTTGCATTATCAGTATATTTTTCATTTTCATTTTTTCTGCAAATGTGAAAGCATCTGAAATTGTTCCTTATAAAAAACATACTGTATATGGAATATGGGAAAATGATAAAATCAGCTTTATTCATACAGACAGGAACTATACAAATGGTGTCCGTTATGGATATACTTCAAAAGAGTATGATTATTTTTCAGAAGACAATAAAATGAGCTGGGCAAAAAATGTTTCAATTATTAATTATAATAAGCCCCATTTAACCAGATTCCATTTAAGTATAAATCAAGAAATGTATACTCCTGATTATACTGGAGATTATGTGCCGTTAAATGAACATTCATATGGTGGTTTTCTCTATTTTAATGCAGGCATATATAACAGAACCGCAAATACTCTGGAACATATAGGATTAAAGATTGGTATAACTGGACCTTATGCACTAGGCAAGGAAGCTCAGTCATTTATACATACAATATTTGATAAAGGTCTATTTTACGGCTGGGATAATCAGATAGGAACAGAATTTATTTTCAACCCTTATTATCAGTGGACTGGTAGAGCTTATATATTTAAAACAAATGTAATTTCTATGGATATTCTTGGCACATTTGATGTTGCAGCAGGTAATGCAGATACTCATTTTGGAGCTTACGGCACTTTGCGGATAGGTTATAATTTAGATAATGATTTTGGAGTTCAAAAGATAAATACATTAACTGATGCAGCTCCAGTTCACAGTGATAAATTGTCAGTATACCTTTTTGCAGGCGGTGGCCCGCGGGTAGTGCTTTATAATCTTTTTGTATCAGGCAATAACAGCACAAGTGATTATGGATATAATACAAATCTGTTAAAATATGATGCTTTTTGTGGTATTGTTATATCATATTATGGTGTAAGGGCTGGCTATACATGGACACTTTACACAAAAGAATATACCACTCAGCCATATGGACATACATTCGGACAGTTATTTATTGAAATAGCTTTTTAAAGCAGTTTGATAAATTATAATAGATTCTAATTTTTATTATATATACTTAATCTTTTATTATTCTAATATATAAAATCAGGTTATAAATAATATGTAATATTCTATAAATTACATATATTGTTTTCAGTAAAGAAGAAATATATAGTTAAATTTTTTATTTTATATAAATTATTAAAAATTTAACATTTAATTGATAAAATCATATTTTATAAAATAAAACAAAGTTATATAAAATATAATACAATAACATTAAATGATATAGAAATAGTAGGATATATTAAGTTGTAAGTCATAGTTAAAGGGTATAAAATACCTGAAATATCGTAAAAATATCAATATATTAGCTAAAAATCCATATTAAGAAATTTATAATAATGTATTATTTTTTGTCTTGATTTTTATTTAAAAAAGGGATAAGTTAAATAAAAAGATAGGTGGTCTACAACATTTATCCACTTTTTACAAATTATGGAGGGGTTATGAAAAAATTCATATCTAAACCTGCGGCATTAATTAAAATTATGCTGCTGGCAGTGCTTGCTGTTTCATTTGCTGCTGCATGCGGTTATGACGATGTAAATGAAGAAAAAGCACAAGCAATTGCTGCATATTATGCTGGTGATGCAGAACCGCGTTCAGCATTAATAGATGCAGAAACATTAAAAAGTTATATTGATGCTGGTTATGTAACACCAGACGGAAAAAAAGTTTTAATACTGCATATTGCAGCTCAAAATGGAACACTTCCAGCTACAACTATTAAAGGTGCTTATGGTGTTGCATCAGATAGTTATGTAATGGAAGCAAGAAGTGATGGTCCTATAACTGATAGTGCCATGGTTGCAAGTGGTGCTAAAATGGATTCTTTTTTAAGAGCATACGGCATAGATATGAACACATTAGTTGTTCTAACTGCTAAATCTCTTAAAAATACTGTAAACACCGAATCTCATTCACAAATGCTTGCAAGAGCTTTCTGGACATTTAAATACTGGGGTTTTTCTAACAATAATGTAAAAATATTAGATGGTGCAGACAGCTATTTTGCTACACTTTATCCTACAATGATGGAATCATTCAGATATGGTATGCCACAGCCATCAACATTTTCTGTAAAAGACTTACCTGGTCAGCAGATGGATAAATATCGTGCTCCAATAGGCGAAGTATTAGGCTATGCTGCAACTGGTGCATTAAAAGCAGACGGCACTGGAAGTGCTATTATGGTATCTACTATGAATGCAAAAACAAAACTTCAAGTTAATGGAGTTACTGAAACATTTGTAATTGGTAATACAAGATTTATTGAAGGCAGAATTAATGGTGAAACTCAGCTTGCATTATCTGGTAATGAAACTGACGGATACGATAATTCTTGGAACCTGTATGTTGATGATGTAACTGGTAAATTTAAAACAAATGAAGAGTTAACAGCACTTATAAAAGGTCTTACTACTGATGGAACAGCTGCTGCATCATTTTTACCAGCAGATAAAAATAAAAGAATTATGTTCCACTGTATAACAGGTAGAACAACTGCTCCACACTGGTTTGTATTTAAAGAGCTTTTAGGTTATACTAATGCTGCTATTTATGATGGTTCTTGGCAGGAATGGACAAATTTATCAGCTTATGTTCCTGCAAATACACAAGATACATTTGTTAACCAGCTTTATGATAACGGAACATTAATCAGTGGCAAAGCAGCAACAGATTATCTTTCTTATAATGGCACTGGCTTTGTAAAAAAATCTACTAATGAAAATGCTAATATAGATTACAGCCCTGTTATGAGAAATCTTAACTGGGATACAGCAAGATATACAAAATTCTTAACTATGGGTGCTCCTAAAAATAATACAAATACTTATGATAACGAATATGCTGGTGATGGAAGAGAAATCAACACAGCAGATAAAAATTATCAAGCAGGTAAAGGCGATGCTTCTTCTGGCGGTAACGGCGGCGGTGCATCAACTGGCGGCGGTTCAGCTCCAGCAGGCTGCTAATTAAAGTATAGACAAGGAGAATAGTTATGAAAAAATTACTGTTAATTATATCTATGGTTAGTATTTTTGCATCTTCTGTTTATGCTTTTGAGCCTATTCAGCTTGGTGAAAATGCTTATTTAAGAATATTTTATGATACTCAGTTTGGTTTAACTTACCGTGATACTGGCACTGGTGTAATGAACAATGAAGCTGCCTTAAACTTAAATTTTAGAAGAAACAGACTTGGGTTTGTTGGAACATATAACGATGTATTAAGCTTTTATTTCAATACAGAATATATTGAAAATAAAATCATTAACCCATTAAGTATATCTGACCAGCCAAACCAAAACTTCTATGTTTTAGATGCACAAATCAGATATGACCCATTTGACTTTTTAAGATTTCAATTAGGTAAATTTAAACACAACCTTACTCGTGAAAACTTAGAGTCATGCTTTGAGCCATTAAACTTAGACCGTTCATTATTCATAAGCACAACATTCAAAACAAGTCGTGATATGGGTATTGCTGTCTGGGGTAATATTTTAGATGGCTGGATACAATATCGTTTAGATGTTATGGAAGGTAAAACAGGCAGAAGCGGCGACCTTTTTGCAACAGATATGAGCCAGTTCCGCTATACAGGTCGTTTACAATTTTCTTTACTTGAAGATAAAGAAACAGATTATGGTGTAAAAGGCACATACAGAGGTAATAAACAAGTATTAACTATCGGTGGTGCTGTTCAATATGAACCAAATGTTGTTTACACTGATGCTGTAAACTTAACTGGGGTAAAAGATTACCTTGCTTATTCTGTTGATATTTTCTATGAACAAGGCTTTGAAAATGTTGGTGTGTTCACAGCTTCTGCTGCATATGTAGATATCAATATGGGAGATGCATATAAAGGCGAATTTGCATCAGCTGAATCTTATGGCTTAAATGGTCAAAAAAGAGGATTTTATGTAAAAGTTGGCTATATGCTTCCAAATATTCCTTTACAATTTTTTGTTCGCTATGATAATTATTACTTTGCAAGACTTGACAGCAAAAACCAAGCATTCTATAATCAAAACATAAACTGGATTGGTGCAGGTCTTAACTACTACATAGATGGACAAAACATAAAAATTACAGCACAGTATTCTAGAACAATGTTCTCACAAGAAGACCCTAACGACCCAAATTACAGGGACTTCCCTCCTGTTGAATTATATCCCCCGTTTAGATTTTAGTAAGGTGTAAATAATGGGGTATATTAGCTCCATAATATAAGAGGTGAAAATATGAAAAAAATCGCACTTGTAGTATTAGCAACTTTCGTTGCAGCTAGCTTTGCTTTCGCTGCTCCACAATCAGGAAAAGTAGTTTCTGTTGATGGCGACAAAGTAACTATTGAAGTTAAAGGCAACAAATTTAAAGCTGGTGATGCAGTTTCTGTTGATGCAGAAAAAGCTAAAAAAGCTAAAAAACCTAGAATGTCTGGCTGCTAGTTTCTAGTAATACCTAGATATGAATAATAAGGGGAAGCAATGCTTCCCCTTTTTTAATAAATATACTTTGAAGAACACTGTATAAGCCTGATAATAAATATTATAAATTAAAATATATATACTCATATAAAGATTTTGACTATATAAAAATATGTCATAATACTTTTCGTTTTATAATAATAAATAAAAATAGATTTTAAGCACTATATAAAGCAGAAGATAAAATGATTATAAAGTGATAATTTATAGTGAAAAAGATATAATTTTATTGTATAATAAACCATGAAAAAAATATTGTTTTTAACTTTAATATTATTATTTATTACTTTATGTTTGCTTTATTATTTTTCTAATAAAGATAAAGAAATATCTTCATGTATATCATGCCATGAAGGTATAGAAACAGTTTCTCATACTCATAATGATTTATCATGCACAGATTGCCATGGTGGAAATTCGTTAACAATGGATAAAGAATTGGCACATGCAAATATGTTTGGTAAAAATAACCCGTCAGACCCATCTGTATGGAATTATACTTGTGGAAAATGCCATGAATATGAAGTGAAAAGAGTGTCATCATCTATTATGCACACCAATACAGGCATTATAAAAAATACTCTTGCTGCATGGGGAGAAGAAAACGGCAGGCTTTATTCTCAGAATAATAACGAAAAAATATACGGTAAAGACGGCAGTCTTATCACAATAGATAATATTTCAAACTATGATACTATTTCTGCTGATATGTATAGGAAATTCTGCTCTGCCTGCCATGTAGGTCAGGCAGCAGATATGGGGTATCAGGGAGTTCACTCATCAGGCTGTGCTACCTGCCATTTTCCTTATGGAGATTTTGGCGAATATAATGGTGGCGATAAATCTATGAAAGGCAGAAGTATGCACTCTGTTACCCATGAAATGCAGGCTCTGCCAGATGATAATGTATGCCTTGCCTGCCATAACAGAAGCGGTCGTATTGCATTATCATATAAAGGGGAATATGACGGCAATAATGCACTTGTGCCATTAAAAGAAGGTATCCCCGGGCCTAAACTTACAAGCGGTTTAAGAAACACCCGCCATTTTCAAGATGATATACACCATGCTCGTGGTATGGAATGTATTGACTGCCATACATCTATGGAAATCATGGGTGATGGTTATTATTATGAAAATATGTATGAACAGGTGGAAATAAGCTGTGAAAGCTGCCATGGCTCATATACTGAAAGGCCAAAAACAGTACCTGCTGTTAAAGAAAATATGGTGCCTTATTTAAAAGGTTCTTCATACAGCGATAAAATAGCTTATGGAAGTAAAATGGTGCTTACAGATAAGGGCAGACCTTATTCTAATGTATATGAAAAAGACAATAAAATAATATTAATGAGTAAAAGAACAGGCAAGGAAAGGGAAGTAAAGGTAATTACAGGCACAAATGAGCATAATATAGCAGGTCATAATAAAATGGAGTGTTATACATGCCATTCTGCAAATGTTATACAGTGTTACGGCTGCCATGTGGAATATGATGAAACAAAAACTATGTATGATTTTGTTAAGCATGAAGAAACACCGGGGCTTTTTGTGGAAACAGAAGATGTGAGAACATTTTATCCATTTCCGCTTGCATTTAATCAGAAAGGAAAGATTGCACCTGTTACACCGGGCTGCCAGACATTTTTAACCCATATTGATAAAAATGGTAAAGTGGTATCAGATGATAAAATGGTAGATTTTAGGGGAAAACCGCAGATGAAGTTTGCTCCATTTTATGGTCATAATACAGGTAAAAAAGCAGTCAGCTGTGAAAGCTGTCATTCTACCTTATTTTTCTATGGCTTTGGGGACGGGCTTTTTTCATCAGATAATAAAACATTAACTTCTGCAATACGATGTGATAACTGCCCAGTTCCATTAACTTCTATTTTTGCTGTGGAAAACGGAGAGTTTAAATCAAAGTCAGATATTGTCCGCGAAGGTTCCAGCCCTTTAAGTAGAGATGAAATAGTAAATGCAATAGATGTAATGAAGTGCATTGTTTGCCACAGTGAAAAAGACAGTAAATATTACCAGCAGGATATAGATTATGAAAAAATACTTAATGATGATATTCATAAGCCTCTTATTCGTTAGTGCAGTTTATGCAGCCCACCCAGAATATAACGAAAAACAGGTATGTGCAGACTGCCATAAAGATTGCAGTATAGATAAGTTAGTAATGACAAATAAAACAAAAGAAAAAAAGTTTGTAGATGATGCTTTCCGCCAGTTTGATGGTGAGTTTGGGCAAAAGCATTGCTATAACTCCTGCCATATATCTAAATGTGAAGACTGCCATAAAGGAAAAGGAAAAAATATTTCAAAGCCAAAAAATGATGACTGCTTTGTATGTCATAAAGATACATATACTGGTATAGAATATGCAGGGCTTGGAATAAGGGAAGACCATGAAAGATATAAAAGGGGTATAGAAAAAGACGGCGAATATTACTTGAAAATGCTGAGTGATGTTCACTATGAACATGGTATGCAGTGCACAGACTGCCATACAAAAAATAATATACAGGGTAAAGAAAAAGCAAAAGACTGCCTTTCCTGCCATACTTATGATACAAATATTATAGACCACAGCATAAAAGGGCATGATAAGGTGGCATGTATTTCCTGCCATGCAGCTTATGCACCTATGGAGCTTGGCACATTTTATCTACGGTTTAGAGAAAGTTCTTATGCAGAGTTTGTTAAAGAGCTGCCCCAGATTAGTGAAGAATACTTTAAAAGCAGTTTTATGCGGGTAAATGAAAGACCGCCCCTTGTTATAGATAATGAAACAGGAAAATATGTGCCTGCAAAGCCATCTAAAATTATATTTACTACAAATACATATAAAGATTTAGTTGTGGGGCAGGAAAATAAAATGATTGCAAACAGATGGAAAGTAACTTATCCCCATACGGTCAGGCGGGAAACAGTATTATGCTCTTCATGCCATGATAATGAGAGAGCATTTTTGCTAGAAAGCGATGAAAATAGAATATTATACCCAGATAAAGACGGGCTTGCTGTAAAGTCATTTTATAATAGTGAAGGGTTTTCCATAGAAAATGCCCGCTTTGTAACAAGAAAGGAATATGATGAAAAAATAAATATAAAATCAAAAGAATATCTGCAAAAATATTTTGAAAAATTAGACCAGTTAAAAAAACTTATTAATGCAACAGTGCCTGAAAAGAAATAAGAGTAAAATATTTAAAAAGTCTAATAAGATAAAATTATTTTTATATACAGGTTAAACATTATAATCTGTTCTGAACTAAAACTGTTTATAACCTACATTATAAATAATACATAATTACTTTAATTATTTTATATGTTTACAGCAGTTATATTA
>CAMEZN010000035.1 GCA_945947845.1 uncultured Mucispirillum sp.
AGAAATAGCAGAGCAAAAATACACAGTAACAAAGTAATACAGCTTATGATAAGCCTGATAAAATGTATTATCAGGCTTTATCAATATTCAATTACTTAAAATAATATTTTATATTATTGTATAATATGTATCATGATTATATTCTATGGCTTTAATTTTATTTTCTATAACTAACTTATTTACACTTTCTTTTATTTCCCTTTCATTTTTTCCAAAAACACCGCTCATATCAAGCAAAGTGCAGGGCCTCATTTTAAGAAGTGATGGTATTAAGTCATGCAGATTAAGAGAAGCTGATGATTTATACACACTTGCAAAACCGCCTGTAACTTCGGCAGGGATATTATTCATTAATAAATCTTTTGCAGTATCTAGTAAAAATTCATCAGTTACAGGGTAAGCTGTGCTGTATGCTGGCGGCCTGTGGATTGTGCCAAGCTGCACTTTACTGCACTTAATATTCTTTAAGACTTTTATAATATTATCAATGTTTTCCCTGCTGTCATTTACATCTTTACAGAAAAGAATTTCTACAAAAAGCTTTCCAGTATATTCTTTTGAAAATTTTTCAAGCCCTGCAATAATATTTGCAGTATCAATAGATTTTTCAGGCAGATTTACTGCTTTAAAAATATCATTGGTTACAGCATCTAAACTTGGCACAACTATATCAAACTTTAAAAGGCTTTCATATACTTCTTGTATATGTATAGTTGTAGTATTTGTAAGGATTGCACAAGGTTTATCTGTTAATTCTTTAATACCAGTAATAATTTTATCAAGTTCAGAATTAAGTGTAGGCTCGCCTGCACCTGTTACTGTAACTGTGTCGCATAAATCTTCAAACTTATTAAAATTTTCTTTAAATTCTTTTAATATATCACTGGCTTTATAATATGGTTTTCTCTGTATAGTAGTTGTTTTAGTTTTGCCTACTTCACAGTAAAGGCAGTCAAGAGAGCATATTTTTGCAGGAACTATATTTATGCCTAATGACCTGCCTAATCTTCTTGATGGAGCAGGACCAAATAAGTATTTTAACTCACTCATATATCACCTTAAAAGTAATAATATAGAAAATTAAATTTATTGCAATATAATAATTGATAAGATATTATAGATGTATATAAAGGAGTAGAGCAATATGAAAAATAAAATTATTAAATTAGTAATCTTTCTGCTGTTTATAAGCTTTGGCAGTGTTTATGCTGACACTGTTCCAGATGATTTATATGGTAAATGGATTAAGTTAAACGAAAAAAAAGATGGTAAAAACTGCAAAAAATTAACTATTGACGGCAAAACAAAATGTTATGCTATACACCAGAGTATATCAGAAGCTTATAATGATATTGAACCAAATTATGTGTGGATAAATAAGAAAGAAAATTTTTTTAAATATAGAAGTGCAACGGCAGATTTCCCAGAAACTGAACGACCTATATATTATAAAAAAGAAAATGGCAGACACCTTTTTCGTGTAACTGGTGAAACAACTGGCGGCACACCTTATGAAACTTTTTACAGCATAGATAAAATAGATAAAGATTATATATATTTTAATAATCCTTATGATGCGTCAGTTGAGTTATACATAAGAGAAGAAACAGCAGAGAAATTAAAAATTCCAGTAATAACATTTGACTATCCAGTTGATTAAAATATCAGCTGCCTGTTTAGTATAAAGCAAAAGCAGGCATTATGAGTATATTCAAAAATACATCATTAAAAAAGACAAAATAAATATATTTTTAAAATTTCTTTTAAGTATTTTTTCATACTGCCGATTAGTCTGTGTATGGATAATAAAGGTAAATTAATAGATAAAATACTTAAAGATTTTTTAGCAGAAGAAGCAGAAGCAACAGATATGCGAATAATATCTATCCGTCATTTTTTATCTGCTCTAAATAATGCTGTGGATAAATATATTGCAGAATCAGATAGTGCAGAAAATAATGAAGATAGAAAACGGCTTGTTATTATGCTTGATGATATGGCAGAGATATATCGTAATGAAATCTCTAATCTGCTTGTAAAACGGGGAAAATTGCAGCATTATATGGAAATATTTAATAATGAATATAATACCACTGTTAAAACTAACAAGCAGCCTGTAAAACAAAAAGAAAGCATATCTAACTATATAAATTAATATATTAAGCTAAAATGCTTTTTACAAACCGTAATTAGATTTAACAGAAGCAAACCATTCTTCAATGGCTAGCTTTTCTTTGCCAAGTTGTTCAAAAGCAGCTTTGTAATCAAAATCTAAATTATTTCTTGCATGCTGTTCTAAATCTTCACAAAGTTTTCTAAAAGATTCAAAACCAAGATTAGCTGATGAACCTTTTAATTTATGACCAATTTTATGAATGGCTGGTCTGTCATCAGCTGCAACAGCTTCTGCAAAGGCTGGAAATTCATCATTTACAGATGAAACAAATATACCGATAAGAGATGCAACTATTGTTTCATCTATACCACCGCCAAGAAACTCCACTACTTTTTTAATATCATACTTTAATTCACTCATAAGTATTAACTATCATTATCAAATAAATTAATCAAGAAAAAAAGTTAAAATATTGTAAAAAAATTTACATTTGTAACTAATATTTGCTGTGCGACATTTAATGTCGCTTAAATAAGATAAGAATGGTGTAGAAAATGTGATAAAATAGTAATAGTTACTAAAAAACATAAGTTAATAGTAGACAAAAATAAATATTAAAATTAATATATATAAGGTGATATATGGAAAATTTAGGCAAACTAATTACAACTGCTAGAAAATTAAATAATATTGGCAGATGGGCAAATGAGTTTTTACATCAACGGTCATCAGTAGCAGAACATTCTTTTTCTGTTGCACAGATTTCACAGCTTTTAGGGATAATAGAAGAAGAGCATGGCAGCAATATTGACTGGAAAAGGCTTTATAGAAAAGCATTAAACCACGATATACCGGAAGCTGTTATGGGTGATGTAATAAGCACTACTAAAAATTCTAATGCAGAAGTTAAAAAAGCTTTAAGCCTTGTAGAAGAAACATTAGTAGAAGAAAATCTGCTGAATGCTGTTTCAGAGCCTTATAAATCAATATACAGGCAGATAATTTTTGACGGCAAAGATGAAAGCATAGAAGGGCTTATCTTAACAGCAGCTGATAATATAGATGCTTTAATAGAGTGTATTCAGGAAATAAAACTTTCAAACTACGAACCTTTTCTTGAAAAATACACATACATTCTTGATAAAATAAAAAGTATAGATTTATATTCATCAGGCTATTTTATTAAAAATATTCTGCCATATATTACAAATAACTGTGATGCTTTGAAAAATAGGTAAATATTAAAACATTATTAATGAATGAAAATGTTTTATATAGTGTAAAATCAAATTTTACAGCTTATATAAGCAGGCTCATTATAAAAAGTTTATACTGTATTTCAAAAATATACTTATTATTAAATTATTATAATGATAGAATATATTTTAATGCAGCACAGCTTTTTTATGTTGAAAATTTACTAAATTTTTCATAATAATAAAGTATGATAAGCATATAAGGAGCTTCTATGAAAAAAATTCTATTCATCACTTTGATTTTAACACTATCATTTACAATGTTTGGCTGTAAAAATAAAACTCCAGAAACTTCAACCCCGGCTGTATCTATTAACAGTATGGAGCAGATTGGCACAGACAGATTTAAAGAAATATTAGCAGAACACCGTGGTAAAGTAGTGCTTGTAAATTTCTTTGGTTCATGGTGCCCGCCATGTAAAGCAGAAACACCAGATTTTGTTCAAGTTTATGAAAAATATAAAGACAAAAATAAGTTTGTAATTCTTGGCATTGCTGTTGACCAAGATAAAAAAAATGCTATTGATTTTGTTAACTCATTCAATGTAACTTACCCAGTATATCAAGCAGACAGCAGCCTGCTTACTTATTTTCAAATAAATCCTATACCTACATCATTTGTCTTTGATAAAGATGGCAGTTTATTAGACAGTATGGTAGGGTATATGAGTAAAGATACTGTTGAACAAATCGCACAATATAGGGGAGAATAGTCATGGATAAAGTATTTATTTGTGGTCATAAAAATCCTGATACTGACTCAGTAGCATCAGCTGCAAGCTATGCTTATTTAAAATCTCAGATTAACAAAGAATATGAATTTGTGCCTATAAGGTGCGGTAATGTAAATGACCAGACAAAATTTATATTCCAAAAAGCAGAAGCTGTGCTTCCAGAATATATGAAAGATATATATCCAAAAGTAATTGACAGCATGACAACTAATGTAATTACAGCAGAAGAAACAGACCCGCTTTCAAAATTTTTAAGGATATTAAGAGAAAAAAATCTTCGCTTTATGCCAGTTATAAATAAAGATAATGTATATGAAGGTATGCTTGGAGTTAATGATGTAACAGAGCTGTTTTTAAGGGACGACAGGGCAGCAAAACCAGTGTTTTCATTAAGAGCAGATTCACTTCGCCGTTCTCTCAGGGGAACAGTTTTAAATGTTGGTGAGCTTGAAGAATTTACTGCATCAGTAGTTGTTGCTACTATGGCATATGATGATTTTCATCAGCATGTAGCACATGTTGCAAATGAAGAAAATACTCTTTTAATTACTGGAAACCGCCAGAATATTTTGCAAGATGCTTTTACAAAAAAATATCCAGCAATTATTATTGTTGGCCTTAGTGAAGAAGCATGTAAACAGCTTGATTTTGGAAACTATAAAGGGTGGGTATTTTATTCACCATTTGATTCATCTCAAACTATCCGCTGTGTAGAAATGGCAACACCTATTGGAAAACTTTTAAATAAGGTAGAACCATGTGCACCTTATGATTACATAGATAGTGTTGCAGATGCAATTAGTAAATCAGCAACAAAAAGTCTTCCTGTTGTATCAGATGGAAAATTGATAGGGGTTATTACTGGCACAGATATATTAAAAAGAAAAAGAGCGAAGCTTATTATGATGGACCATAATGAAGCAACTCAGGCCATAGATGGTATTGAAACTGCTGAACTTATGGAAATTGTGGACCACCACAGGCTTGGAACTATAAAAACAAGCAGTCCAGTAACATTTTTTGCCAAACCTGTTGGCAGCACATGCACACTTGTTTATCAGCTTTTTAAAATATATAGAGTTGATATTCCAAAAAAATATGCACTGCTTCTTCTTGGTGGTATGCTTAGTGATACAGTTATTATGAAATCACCAACAACTACTCAGGATGATATTGATGCAATTAATGATTTATCATCTATATGCGGGCTTGATGCAAAAGAATATGGTGTAGAAATATTTTCTGCAACTGACTCTCTTACATCTCGTTCAGCAAAAGATATTATTGGAACAGATTTTAAAATATTTGAAGAATATGGCGTCCGTTTTGGTATCAGCCAGGCAGAAACAGTAACTTTAGCACAGCTTGGTGAAGTAGAAGGCAAATTAAGAGAAGAATTATTTAATGTTAAAGAAAATAATAAGCTTGACTGGATGATGCTGCTTGTAACAGACATTATAAAAGAAGAAAGTCAGCTTATTACAACAGGGTTTGCACCAGCAGAACAGATTTTTGGTTATAAAAAATTAGAAGACAATCTTTTCTACCTTCCGGGTGTCCTTTCAAGGAAAAAACAACTTTTACCAGAAGTATCTAGAATCCTAGAAGAAATCAGCAAATAAATACTATAATAAGGGAGCATATGCTCCCTTTTCTTTTTTATATAAAAAGTATAATGGGTAAAATTCTTAATATTTTACCCATAGGTATAATAAAGTGGGTAATTTTTTAGAATTTTTACACATTATACTACTTATAAGTTAATATATCTGTAAGTTCTTTATTTATATAATAAATATGATTTCCAAGTTTATGTTTAGATAAAATATTACAGCTGCATAGTTCATTTAAATATTTTGCAGCTGTTTTCCTTGTAATATTTAAATGTTTTTCTATAAATGAAATTTTAGTATATGGCATATAGAAAAGAGCGTTTATAAGCTCCTGTGAGTAATAATTTAATTTTAAGTCATCTCTAATTTTATGTTTTACATTTTTCATGGCTTTTGTAATATTTTCAACTATATTAATAGTGCTGCATGATGTTTCATAAACTGCATCAAGCATAAATAATATATACTGTTCATAACTGCCTGTTTCAGTAACATTTTCAATATGACTGTAATATTCCTGCTTATTATCTATAATATATTTACTTAAATACAAAATAGGGTTGTCTAAAAGATTTTTTAATGTTAAATAAAGTACATTAATAATACGTCCAGTTCTTCCATTGCCATCAAAAAAAGGGTGAATTTTTTCAAACTGATAATGTATTATAGCCATTTTAATAAGAGTATCAAGTTCAGGATATAAATCATCATTATTAATAAAGTTTTCTAAATCAGCTAATAAAATTTCAATTTCCTGTTTTGTCTGTGGAGGTTCATATATTATTTTTCCAGTTGATAAATTAATAAGTTTTGTACCTGCCTGATTTCTAATACCAGCATTATTACCCTCTAAAATAGATTGTATTTTACAAATTCCATTAACAGTTAATAAACCTGTATCTTTAATTATATTATAGCCGGCATATAGTGCATCAACATAATTTTCTACTTCTTTTGCAGCAGTATTTATTGGTTCATCAAATATGAATTGTTTATAAAGCTCATCATGGGTTGTAATAATATTTTCAACAGCAGAACTATCTTTTGCTTCCTGTATAAAAATAAAATTAATAAGTATCCTTTCATTAGGAATCGTTTTTAAAATACCCTTTAATTCTGCAAGTTTTCTATTAGCAGTATTTACTTTTTTTAATATGGCAATAGTTTCCATATTATCTAATATTTTTATTTTATCCAATGATTTCACCTTTATATAATGTATAATTATATATTATAAGTAGAAAAAACCAATATAGAATGGGTAAAATTTTCAATATTTTACCCATAGGTATATAGTAATGGGTAAAAAACTGCAAAACTTACCCATTAATATAATTATAAATATTGAATATTTTTTAACTGAAGTACTTTTTCTTTAATCTGATTTATTATTTTTATAAATTCAAAATCGTTTTTACCAGTTGGGTCTTCTATCTGCCAGTCAGCAGTAAAATCTTTATTTAAATATGGGCAGCCGTTATAGCAGCCCATACTAATTATTATATCAGGCTCTGGTATTTCATTTATTGTTTTAGTGTGCTGCGATAATGAAATATCTTCATTATAAAGTGATTTAATAAGCCTGATTACATCTTTATTTATTTCTGATTTGATTTCACTGCCTGCAGAGTAGATATTATAAATATCACTTAAATATTTTCTGCCAAAAAATTCTGCAATCTGGCTTCTGCATGAATTATGTATGCAGATAAATACTAAATTTTTCATTTAGAAATCATTTTTTTAATTTCAGCACTTGATAATACTTTACCGGCAGATATCACCTGTTCATTTATAACAAGTGCAGGAGTGCTTAATATATTATATGCCATAATTTTTTGAATATCTGTTACATACTCTGCATTAATATTAAGACCTAATTCTTTTAATGCGGCATCAGTATTTTCTTTTAATATATGGCAGTTTTTACAGCATGAACCTAATACTTTTACAGATTTAATTTCATCAGATAATTGAAATTCCTGAGTGTTTTGGTCGCTGCATGCTCCACCACATGAACATAATGTTTGTTTTTTAAAAAACATAATAATCTCCTTTATTTTTATAAAATAGTTTCTATATAATTAAATAAATATCCGCTTATTATAATACCTGTAATAACAACAGTAATAAAAGTAAATAAAAGCCTTCCCTTAACTACCTTTTTCAGCATAATAATAGAAGGCAGTGAAAGTGCAGTTACTGCCATCATAAATGACATAACTGTCCCAAGCCCGGCTCCTTTTAAATAAAGGCTTTCAGCAATTGGTATAACACCGAATATATCTGCATACATTGGCGCACCAAAAAATACAGCAAGTGGCACAGCAAATATTTTATCTCCACCAAGAACCATAGAAATATAATTTTCAGGTATGTAGTTATGGATGAATGCTCCTAAACCAACACCAATAAATATATAAATATATACTTTTTTTACAATCTGCATTGTCTGGGTTTTAGCAAACATTAATCTTTCTTTTTTAGTATATGATAAGATATTATTATCTAAATAAGGGTTTTGCTTAATAAAATCAGCAATATAGTTTTCCATTTTAAGTTTATCAATTAAAGCACCGCCTGCAACAGCAAGAATCAAGCCTAAAAGCACGTATATAGCAGTAATATTAAACCCAAACATACTGCTTAAAAGCACAATAGAGCCTAAATCTACAAGCGGTGATGAAATTAAAAAGGCAAAAACAACACCAAGCGGCAGCCCTGCACTAACAAACCCTATAAAAAGCGGAATAGATGAGCAGGAGCAAAATGGAGTAATAGTGCCTAAAAGTGCAGCCAAAACAAGAGATGTAATACCCTTATATTTTCCTAATACCTGCCTGCTTCGTTCAGGCGGAAAATAGCTTTGTATATATGATATTATAAATATCATTGTAAAAAGCAGAATAAGTATTTTAATAACGTCATACATAAAAAAATGCAGCGCACCACCAAATTTTGATGAAATATCAATACCAAGCTTTTCAAGAAGGTTTCCTATAATACTGTCAAGGAACTTCATACCTAAAATTTGGTTTTGAATAAAAAGTAAAATTTCTTTCATAAATTCTCCTTATATCTATATATTTATATGTATAAATATATAGTTTTTTAAAAAAGTGTTTTTAATATAATTATTAAAAACACTTAAAATATTAGTTATTTAATTGTTGCAGCAGCCTTGTATTTCTGATTTATTAAAAATATTATTTTTAAAATAATCAGAAATATTTAAAAGGATATCCCAATTAATTTTATAGTGGGTCCATTTGCCGTCTTTTCTGGCAGTAACAACTCCGCTGTCGCATAAAATTTTCATGTGGTGGGAAAGAGTTGGCTGACCAATATCTAAAAATTCAAGCAGTTTGCAGGCGCATACTTCCTGACTGCCTATAATGTTAAGTATTTTAAGCCTGTTTTCATCCCCCAAAGCCTTAAAAATTTTAACAAATTCCTTCATCCATATCACCTTATAATATATATATTGATAAAAGTCAATATGAAACTTGACTTATTATTTCTTTTTCATTTTTTCTACGTGAGCTTTTATAAATGCTTCCATTTCTTCGCTGTCATCATATTTAAAAAGTTTAATATTTTTATTAATAATATTTTTTCCTCTTTTAATATCACATTCAATTACTGAATTATATCCTTTTTCATACAGTGCATATTTCAGGCTGCCAATATTATTTATTGTATGGTAGCCGCATTTAAGTATAATATCGCCGTTTTTTATACCAGCTTTTTGGGCAGGAGAATCTTTACTTACAGATTCAACTTTCACTATTCCTTTATCTTCTTCTTCAGTAGATATAGATACACCTATTTTTGGAGTGCCTTCACTTTTTATTTCTTCTGTATAAATATAAATATCTGCATTATTTTCTACAAGGCTTATAGTTTCTCCCTGCATAATAACAAAACTGTCTTCTCCTGTAATTCTTTTATATCTTAATGGAATTCCAGAATATTTGCCAGCATGACCATTTCCGCATATTACAACAATTGATGTATCAGGATTAGCCATTCTGTAATCAGCTAAATGTTTTGCCATAACTTCGTCCCAAATATTTTGAGATAAGTAAAAATCACTAAATTTATTTGTGCCTGATGAATGCATCTCAAAAAATGATTTAATTTTATTTTCATATTTATTATTAAGAACATTCATACGTTCTGGCATAGCAAGCACTTGTTCTGCTGTTAAATTATCAATCTGACCTTGGTATACTTTTGAAGTAACTTCTCTTTCAATATTTAGTGGTATAATATCTATATTATTATCTCTTGCATATAT
>CAMEZN010000036.1 GCA_945947845.1 uncultured Mucispirillum sp.
ATTTTTCCGCATAACTTCAATAAGTTTATTATTTTGCAGAATTTCCCTTGAAATATTAAGCGGTAAATCATTTGATTCAACAACACCTTTCACAAACCTTAAATAAGGTGGAAAAAGTTCTTCGCAGTGTTCCATAATCTGCACTCTTTTCACATATAGCATAGGGCCTGATTTATATTCTTTATATATAATATCAAAAGGCTTCATTTTTGGAATATATAAAAGCCCTGCAAATTCATGAGTGCCTTCCACTTTAAAGTGTATAGTTTTCAACGGGTCAGAATAGTCATGAGTTATATGCTTATAAAAATCATTATATTCTTCTTCTGTAATCTCTGATTTATTTCTTAACCAGATAGCTTTACGAGAGTTTAAAACTTCTTCTTTTATCTCTTTTTCTTCAAGTGGTTTACCTTCTTCATCTTTTTTAGGCCTTTCAATATCCATAACTATTGGGTGCTCAATATAGTCAGAATATTTTGAAACTAAATCTCTTAATGTCCATTCATCAAGATATTTTTTATCATCTTCTTTTAAATGGAGAATAATATCTGTTCCACGGTTTACTCTTACAGCTTCACCTATTTCAAAAGTTCCTGCTGCCTGACTTTCCCATTTTACACCTTTTTCCTGCCCTGCTTTTCTTGTGATAACTGTAACTTTATCTGCCACCATAAAAGCAGAATAAAAACCAACACCAAACTGACCGATTAATTCAACAGCATCTTTTGCATTTTTTTCTTCAAGCATTTTCATAAATTCTTTTGTGCCGCTGTTTGCAATAGTTCCAAGGGTATTGATAACTTCATCATAATCCATACCTATACCATTATCTGATATAGTAAGAGTTCCTGCACTTTTATTTGGGTTAAGTTTTATTTTCCAGTCTGTATCATTTTCATATTTACTTTGGTCTGTTAAACCTTCATAGCGGATTTTATCTATTGCATCACTTGCATTAGATATAAGCTCTCTTAAAAATATATCTTTGTTAGAATAAAGGGAATGGATAACAATATCTAACAATTTAGATACTTCTGTTTTAAACTCCATAGTTTGTGCCATAAATCTATCTCCTAAATTTAATATAATTATAATTATTAGCACTCGTAATTAGTGAGTGCCAAACATAATGTAATAAGTATGCTTCATATTGTCAAGGGTTTAAAGTTAAATAATCATAATTTATTTTATAAATTTATTTTTAAAATAATTATTAATATTTTTTATTATAATACATATTGTTTATAAATATATTATCCTTGATTTATGGAGTATACTTGTGATAAATTATTTATTAAGTATTTTTTTTTGAGGATATTATGAAACATTTTATAATAATATTATCTGCAATATTACTTATGCTTACAGGCTGCAAGAAAGAAAAAGAAAATGTTATGGCTGTGCCTATACAGGCTGAAGATTTCTATGACTTGCAGAATAAAATAAATATAGTATGTGCACAAATAAATTCAACTGTATGCTCATATATTAAAGGGCCTATTTCAGTTTACCTGCCAGAAGCATCTTCTGCTGGCTATATTTTATCGGGCGATGAAGCAATTATTGCAGAAAATCTTTACAAAAGGTTAAATGGCAAAACTCCTGAACAGATTATTGCTGAATATAAAAAAATATTAAAAAACAAACTTGATGAGGATATGGAGCGGGATAGAAATGTTACTAAAATGCTTAATAACATTGAAAAAACATTTAAAAATACAAGAGAATATGCAAAAGATATAATTATTAAAGATATTAATACAAATATTGGTGATGATAACATTATACAAATAGCATTTACCATAGAAAATAAGACACCATTTAATATATTGCAGTTTTCAGGTGAAACAGAGTTTTTTACCACTGCTGATACTTTTCTTGCCCGCTCAAAAGCTTTTTCAAAAAAAATTGAGCCATTCATACCAACAGGCAGCAGTGCAAGAGTTAATGTTATAATAAGCTCTATTGAAGATAATGATATTTCCTTAATCCGTGCAGCAAAAGATTTAACTACAAAAGTGATTATTACAAGCCTGCACACAGATTCTCAGGATAATGCTACTTCTGCCATAGTTCTATCTCTGCCTTATTCATATTTTCATCTTAGGCAGATGATTGATGAGCGGGAAAGCATTTATAATGCTACACTTAAAAAAATAGATAATATTTATTAGGAGAAACATATGTTTATAGATTTTCCATTAGAATGCACTAAAAATTCGTTAGAGAATGTTACAGAAATTATTAAACACAATAAGGAAGAAATTGAAAAACTTTTAAAAATAGAGAATAAAACTTTCCTAAATTTTATGCGGCCCCTTATGGAGCTTGACTGCCGTCTTAATGATTATTTTACCCCTGTTGCACATTTAAATTCAGTATGCGATAGTAAAGAAACAAGGGAAGCTTTTTCTATTTGTTTAGAACCTTTAAGTATTTATTCATCAGAATTAAGCCAAAATAAAGATATATATGAAGCTGTCAAAGAAATTATGAACCAAGATGGTTTAACTGATGAGCAGAAAAAAGTTATTAAAGACAGCCTTGATACATTTAAATTAGGTGGTGTTCATTTAGAAGAAGATAAAAAGAAAAGACTTATAGAAATAAATACAAGACTTTCAGAACTTTCTGATAATTTTAATAAAAACCTGCTGGACGCAACAAATGCTTTTGAAATAATATTAAAAGATGATACAAATATTAAAGATATGCCAGAAAGTGATAAAATGGCAGCAAAAGTGCAGCAGGGTTACAGGTTTACATTGCAGGCACCATCATATATAGCATTTATGACATACTGTAAAGATAGAGAACTAAGAGAAGAAGTTTATAAAGCATATATGACAAGAGCAGAAAACAACAGCCCCGTAATAGAAGAAATGTTGAAATTAAAACATGAAAAAGCAAACCTTTTAGGCTATAAAAATTACAGAGAAATGAGAAATGAAACTATGAGCTGCCCTAGTGCTGATGAAGCTCTTGCTTTTTTAAGAAAATTAAGCAAAAAAGGTAAGCCATATGCAGAAAGAGAATTAAAAGAATTATCAGACTTTGCAAAAAATAAAGGAATTGATAAAATAGAAAGCTATGATACAGCATACCTTTCAAACCTGCTGAAAAAAGAAGTGCTTGGCTTTGACAGCGAACTTTTCAGACCATATTTTGAAAAAGAAAATGTTGTGCAGGGGCTTTTCTTATTTCTCCAAAAACTTTTTAATATTAAATTTCAAGAAGTAAGCAGTATAAAACTATGGCATGAAACAGCTAAATGCTTTAATCTGCTTGATAATAATGATAAACCATTTGCAAGACTTTATATAGATTTAGAAGCAAGACCTGAAAAAAGAGGCGGAGCATGGATGAATAACTGGCACACTGGGCGGGTAGATGATAAAAATAATGTTCATCTTCCAGATGCTTTTATCGTTGCTAACTTCCCGCCTTCTAAAAACGGGCAGCCTTCCCTTTTGAGACATGATGATGTGCATACACTTTTCCATGAAGCAGGTCATGCAATCCATCACCTTTTTTCAAAATGTAAAGAAAGTGATGTTTCTGGTATCAATGGTGTTGAGTGGGACGCAGTAGAATTTCCATCTCAATTTTTAGAAAACTTTGCTTATGAAGAAAAAGTCTTAAAGTTATTTGCCCGCCATTATGAAACTGGTGAAATAATACCTGATGAATTAATAAAAAAATTAATAGACAATAAAAACTTTCAATCTGGTATGTTTTTAGTCCGCCAGTTAGAATTTGGTATATTTGACTTATCTATATATGATAATGCTTATACTTATGAACAGGTGCATAATATAATACTTGAAACCAGAAAAGAAACAGCAGTAATAACTCCACCAGACTATGTAATATTTGAAAATGGATTTGGTCATATTTTTGGCGGCGGCTATTCAGCAGGTTATTACAGCTATAAATGGGCAGAAATGCTTTCTGCTGATGCCTACCTTGCTTTCAGTGAAAAAGGTGTTTTTGATAATGATATCGCAGAAAGTTTTAAGAAAAATATTTTAGAAAAAGGCGGCTCATACACTATGCAGCAGCTTTTCAAAAACTTTATGGGAAGACTGCCTGATGAAGAAAAACTTTTACAGCTTATGGGAATGAAATAAATAAGTGCGACATATAATGTCGCACTTATCATATATTATATATTATATCTTATAGACCATATCAGTATATTATGCAGAGATATATACCTGCTTATATAATTTATATATAAGTCAGTAACTAAATATTATATAAGGATAAACTATGATAAGCTGTTTAAATATCCCAGAAAAAACTACTCCATATTCTTTTATTTACAACCTTTCATTAGATTACGATAAAGAAGAATATAAAACATGCCTTATTCTGCCAACAGAAAGAAATTTAAGGTATATGGCAAACTGCAATTTTAAATATGTAGAGCCTTATGCTGTTTCAAACTTTTTTGAAATATTAATAAATACAGATAAAAAGATTATGCCAGTAGAACTCAGACCTTTTTACTTAAAAAAAGCTGTAAAAAAACTAACGAACGATGAAATAACTGCTGTATTTAAAAGTGATAATAAAGAGTTTTTATCAAGCTTTATTCCTTTTGCACAAAATGCGAAGAATATTTTTTCTTTTTTCAGAGAGCTTTTTGCTGAAATGGTGGACATTAAAAGCCTTGTTAAAGCAGGCAAATATTCTGATTATGAAAGGCAGATAAATATATTAAACCACCTGTGGAATATTTATTTAGATATAATACATAAAGAAGGCTGGATAGATAAATATGAAATCTATCAAAATATAAGCTTAAATAAACTTTTTATAAATAAATATGATAACTTTATATTTTTAATAAGCGGGTTTCTTACAAAATATGAACTGACTGTTATAAAAGAAATAAGCAGAGAAAAAAATGTTATTATAGTTTTCAACTATTCAGGTGAAAAACAAAACCAGCATAAAGAATATGAAGCATATTTTGAAACAAAAAGCTTAAATGACAAAAAACTGCCAGCCTTTTCAAGCAGCAATATGCAGATATTTTCCTGTGCATCAGAAATTTCTCAAATAGAGCTGATTACAAAAAAGCATTTGAATTAAATATAAAAAATAATATTCCTTTTAACAGAATGGCTGTTATAATGCCAGATACAAGCTGTAAAACTTATTTTATTAAACTTGATTACTATAATATTTTTGATATATCAGCAGGAAGAGATATTTCTGCATGCAGTTTTATCAGCTTTATAAAAAATCTTCCAGAACTACACTCTGCCATTAAAAGCTCTATTATAGAAATAGAAAGCCTTATTAATATACTTTCAAATGATATGCTGCAAAAAAATAATGATGTGCAGCTGCTGCTTGAAAAACTTTATAATATGCTTAAAGATAACAAACTTTATATAAATAAAGATGAATTATTAAGTGAATCTTTTATAAATGAATACTTATCAACATTTTTAAATGCGGCAGAAAATAATACAGTATTAGAGTATATTATAAATTATAAAATGCTGCTTAAAAATATTATGCCTTTATTTCTTCTTGAACAAGATATTATTACAGAAACAATGCTTTTACTTGATAAGCTTGCTGTAATATATAAAAATATAGATGATACTCTTTTATTTGAAGAAGCATCATATATTATAATGAATGAAATCAATAACTTATCAATAGACTTGCCGAAAAAAGAAATAGCTGTAACAGGTATACTTGAAAGCCGAAATGTTGATTATGATGTGCTTTTTATACCATATATGACAGAAGACCTTTTCCCGCCAAAAAATGCGAAAGATTTATTTATTAATACAGAGATTAGAAGCCAGTTCAAACTGCCTACATTTATTGACAGAGAAAACTTAATGAAAAATTATCTGTATCAGCTTATGGATAATGCGAAGTTTACGATTATTTCATATTCAGAAAATTCTTCTGGTGTAAGAAGAAGCAGTTTTATAGAAGAACTGGCAGTTAAAAACCACCTGACAGCATTAAAATATGCCCCAAAAACTATTTCACTTATTCAAGAAGATAAATATTTTTATCCAAAAGATATGGAATTAAGCATAGAGAAAAATGATAAAATAATTCAGTATCTGAAAGATTTTTCTTATTCTGCATCTAATTTAAATGTATATATTGCATGCCCTTTCAAATTTTATCTTCAATATGTGCTTGGTATTCAAGAAAAAACAGAGCCGGCTGAAAATATTGATAACAAAGTGTTTGGAACAGTGCTTCATAATGTTTTAAAAATACTTTTTGATAGAAAAATATCTGCTGCTGATAAAAACTATTTAGAAGAATTTCAAAGCGAATTTATAAAACAAATAAAAAGCTACGATGCTTATTTATATAAAAATGTAGAACAGTTTATTACATCAATTATATATAATGACATTCCAAAAATCGCAGCTGCTGAAAAAGCACATATCAAAAACGGATATGAAGAAATAAATAGAGAACTCAGCATTAATGTAAAATTTAATAATTTTAAAATTAAAGGTATTATTGATAAAATAGAAAAATATAAAAATGATATTATTGTAACAGACTATAAGTATAAAAATGATGACAAAGTAAAGGCTGTTAAAAATAATGATTTTGAAAAAGCAGAAGATATACAGCTGCCTTTATATGCTTTATTAATTGATAAGGAAATGGGAAAACTGCCTGCTGATTTATTTTATTTCATCTTAAAGGAAAAGTTTGAATACAAGCATGGTTTTGATATTGAATTTTATGATGATTTTAAAGATTATTTATCAAGTGTATTAAATGATATTGTAGATATTAATAAACCATTTGAGCAGACAAAAGTATACAAAAAATGTGATTACTGCCCATATATATCTGTATGCGGGAGGGAAAATGGCTTCTTCAATAAATAAATATAATAATCTGGCATTAGAAGCATCAGCTGGCACAGGTAAAACTTTTCAGCTTGCTATGCGGGTTGCAGGTATGCTTTTAACTGGTGCTGCTCCAAGAGATATTTTATGCCTTACCTTCACAAAAAAAGCTACTGCGGAAATGAAAGAACGGATTATAAAATTTATAAACGGCTTTGCAGAAGGCACAGCAGATAAAAGTGAGTATGAATTTATTACCCCGCTTATGAAAAAATATGCAGAAAAATTAAATGAGCCTTTTGATGATAATTTTATTCAATTAAAAGCTCAATCAGCAAGGGATAATCTTTTCAGCCATTTTTCTGAATTAAATATAAAAACAATAGATTCTTTTAACAATACAATTTTAAGAATATTTCCTTTTGAGGCAGGTTTTCGCCCTGATTTTGATATTCAAAGCGATGAAGAAACTACTCAAATTAAAAAAACTGCATTTTATAACCTGATTTCAGAAGTGCTGCATGATAATAAGTGGAAACAGATGCTTGATAATATTTACCACATTTTAGATGTGCAGACAGTTATGTTTATCCCTGCTCTGCAAAAATATGCAGACTATGTAGTTGATAATATTTTAAAACTTGAAAATGCAGTAAATAATGCACCAGCATTGGAAAGTATTATAACTATGACTTCAAATGCCTTAAAAATACAGGAAGAAATATTTAAATTATGCCAGCAGTTTAAAAATACCTTTGAGCTGGACAGCCTAAAAGTTAACCAGATGAAAGCTGTTGCAAAGCTTGATAATAATAATGTTAAAGAAATATCACAGCTTCCATTTTTTGCTGGTAAATTAGATGAAGCTGCTAATTTTAAAGATAAATATGATTTTACTCAAAAACAGTATACTATTCGTGATAATATTTTTAACAAACTGCAAGAATACTGGCTTTTATATGGCGAAATTATTACAAGCCTTTCATTAAATTTAGGTAAATATCTTAATGAAAAAATGAATATTTTAAAGAAAGAAGAAAATATGCTTACATACAGCGACATAAGTAATGCTGTATATTATATGCTTGCAGCAGATAACTGTAAAATAGATAAAGAATACCTTTATTTCAGGCTTGACGGCAGAATAAATCATTTATTAATAGATGAATTTCAAGATACATCTATTTCTCAATGGCTTACATTAAAACCATTAGCAGAAGAAGCAATGGCAGGATTAGGACAACATGACAAAGTGGGAAGTTTTTTCTATGTTGGAGACCCAAAACAAAATATTTACCGTTTCCGTGGCGGCAGTTCTTCTCTTTTCAGACTGCTTTTGCAGGAATATAAAGATAAGCTTTCGTATAAAACTCTTGATATAAATTACAGAAGCGGGAAAAATATTGTAGATATAGTTAATAAAATATCAAATGACATATATAAACAGTATGGTGATAGTTTTGCAATTTTTAACATAGACCAAAAAGCATATAAAGAAAACGGTGAGGGATATGTGGAAATAACCCATGCACCCGATAAAAAAGAGAAAGAACAAGATGCTTATTATTTAACATACTGTCTTGATAAAATTGAAATGTGTATAAAAAACGGCTGGCAGTATAAAGATATTGCAATACTGACAGTTTCCAATAATCATGGTAAAGAAATCATTGACTATCTTGAAGAATATAATATACCTGTGCAGGCAGAAACTTCTGCCACCTTAACCAGCTCCCCTGTATTTAATATTATTATGGCTTTGGCAGAATTTATTGAAACTGATGATGATTATGCTTTTTTTCAATATCTTTATACTGCTCCAAAAGCTGCACAAAATAATATTATGCAGGATAAAAATTTATTTATGGCTGAAAAAACAAGAATAAAAAATATACTAAATAATATTGAAGGGCTTTCTATATTTGATAAACTGCTTTATCTTTCTAACAAGCTTGATTTACAAAGCAGATTTAATTCAAGCCCTGATTATTATATGTGCTTTGATGTTATTTCAAAAACAGCAGCAAATGAAACAAATATCTATGACTTTAAAAAGGCAGTTTATAAAGCAGCTTCAAGCGAACAGGCTCTTTCTGCTGCTCAAAAAAATGCTGTTACTGTTATGACTATCCATAAATCAAAAGGCTTGCAGTTTAATGTGGTTATTCTGCCAAATTTAGATAGAGAAATAAGCATAAATGCAGCCCATTCTGCATTATTTATTGCTGATAATAATGTATTTGGTAATTCTAAATTATGCAGTGTATATTCTAAAACACAATATCCGTATATTATAGATACAGAAGCAGAAAAATATATGAATAATGAAAATATGCTTATACTCCAAGACAGCATTAATATGCTTTATGTTGCTATGACAAGGGCAGAAAAAGCACTTTTTATTAATGCTGTAATGCATAAAAAAGATACTTTATCAAAAATCTCACATATTATTGGCTATTTTTTCCCTGAAAAAGTGCAGCTTGGCAGTCTTAAAGCTGAACCTAAAAAGGAAAAAGAACAAATAAAAACAATAGATATTAATATAAATATTGATAAACCTAAAAAACTAATTGATACAAAAGCATTTTACAGCAGAAAAGAAGATATTACTCATGATTACATATCAGCCCTTGCTGGCTCATGCCTGCATGCAGGGCTTTTTATGCTGGAATACGGAAATGAAGAAACTATATCTCTGGCAGAAAAAAGTATGTATGCAGCATACGGCTCTTTATTAGATGAAAAAACTTTCAATGTTATCAAAAAATACCTGCATACAGTATATAACAATAAGCACTGGCAGCAGCTTTTTATGGGGCGTGTATTTAAAGAAAGAAGAATAGGAAAAGATAATAATCTTTATTCAGTAGATATTTACAGCGAAATGAAAGATAAAATTATTATTATGGACTATAAAACTGGTGCAGTAAACGATGAAATATTCGAAAAATATAAAAAACAGCTGTTTAAGTATGCAGATATACTTAAAACTATTTATAATAAAGATAC